>JAQSWC010000125.1 GCA_029266815.1 Paucimonas sp. | reverse complement strand
ATCCAGAGCGTTCATCCTAAAGTTCTCGAAGTGACCGGCCCGCATGCCGTCGGCGAAGTCATGGCTGCGGTCCACAAGCATCTGCCCAAGCCGCACGAGCCTTTCATCGATCTGGTTCCGCCCCAAGGCATCAAGCTGACGCCCAAGCATTACGCTTACCTCAAGATTTCCGAAGGCTGCAACCACCGCTGCAGCTTCTGCATCATTCCCTCGATGCGCGGCGACCTCGTATCGCGACCCATTGCGGATGTGATGCTCGAAGCCGAAAACCTGTTCAAGGCCGGCGTGAAGGAACTGCTGGTGATTTCGCAGGACACCAGCGCCTACGGCGTCGACGTCAAATTCCGCACCGGTTTCTGGAACGGCAAGCCGGTGCGCACGCACATGACCCAGCTCGCGGGCGCGCTAGGCGAACTTGCGGCACAGTACGGCGCCTGGATTCGCTTGCACTATGTTTATCCCTACCCGCACGTCGATGACGTGATTCCGATGATGAGGGAGGGAAGGGTGCTGCCTTACCTGGACGTTCCGTTGCAACACGCGCATCCTGATGTGCTGAAGCGCATGAAGCGGCCTGCCAGCGGCGAAAAGAATATCGAGCGCATCAGGGCGTGGCGTGCGCTTTGCCCGGACATCACCATCCGTTCCACTTTCATTGCCGGCTTCCCCGGCGAGACGGAAGCGGAATTTGACTACCTGCTGGATTTTTTGAAAGAGGCGGAGATCGACCGTCTCGGCTGCTTTGCCTACTCTCCTGTTGAAGGAGCAACTGCGAATGATCTGCCTGATGCCGTGCCGGAAGAAGTACGGGAGGAACGTCGCGCTCGCGTGATGCAGCTTCAGGAAGAAATTTCCAGAAAGCGCATGCAGACCAAAGTCGGCAAGACGATACGGGTGCTGATCGACGAAGTGAAGCGAGACGGCGGTGTTGGCCGGTCCATGGCGGATGCGCCGGAAATCGACGGTGTGGTCTACGTCAAACCTCCTTACGAACCGCATCTCAAGCTGTTGGTAGGGGAGTTCTACGACGTGGAAGTCACCGCCGCCGATGCGCATGATCTCTGGGCTAAAGCTTGACCCTCGGCTATGGCGCAGGATAAAGAATCCGCATCAATACAGACCGCGCTGATTCATAGCGATTACGTTGCTCCTTCGGGATTTGAGTCGTTGGCACAGGCAGTCCATCGCGCCTCCACCGTGGTGTTCGAGAACGTGGCGGCGCTGCGCTCTCGCAACTGGCAGGACAAGGGCGCCTACACCTACGGCCTGCATGGCACGCCGACCTCATTCACGCTCGAAGCGCGGCTGGCGGAAATCGAAGGCGGTAAATACTGCCGGCTTGCGCCCAGCGGGCTGGCCGCCATTGCGATGGTCAATCTCTCTCTGCTGAAAAGCGGGGACGACATGCTCATTCCGGACAACGTCTACAACCCGAACCGTGAACTGGGGAACTGGCTTGCTTCGGATTTCGGCATCAGCGCGCGTTATTATGATCCACTGCTAGGCGGAGCAATAGCCGACCTGATACAGCCCAACACCCGATTGATCTGGGCCGAGGCGCCGGGCTCCATCTCGATGGAGATGCCCGATATTCCGGCGATCTGCCAGGCAGCGCATGACAAAGGCGCAGTCGTCGCGCTCGACAACACCTGGTCCGCCGGTCTTGCCTTTCACCCTTTTGATCATGGCGTCGGAATTTCGATGCAGGCGCTGACGAAATATCAGTCAGGCGGTTCGGACATCCTGATGGGCGCAGTGGTCACTAATGACGAGGTGCTTCATCGCCGCATCGAAAGTGCCCATATGCGCCTGGGGCTTGGCGTCAGCATGGACGACGCCTATTTCGTGCTGCGCAGCCTACCGACCATGAAACTACGTTTCGAGGCACACGACAGAAATGCGAGAGCAGTCGCGTCGTGGCTGAGAAAGCGCCCCGAAATCGCAAAGGTGCTGCATCCCGCCTTCCCGGGTAGTCCGGGTCACGACGTCTGGAAGAGAGATTTCACCGGCGCCGCCGGATTGTTTTCGGTGATTTTTGATGAGCGCTTTTCCGAAGCGGAGACTGATCGTTTCGTCGACAGCCTGAAGCTCTTCAAGATCGGTTATAGCTGGGGCGGACCAAACAGCTTATGCGTTCCCTATCGCATGTCCAACATTCGAAACAGTTGGACATATCAAGGCCAACTGGTGCGTTTCAATATCGGTCTGGAAGAACCGGGCGACCTGATTGCAGACGTGCAGCAGGCACTCGGACATATGTGAATGCTCTGTAGAGCGCGGACGGCGTCAACGCAGTCGCGCACGTTGCGGTGTTCAAACAAGAGCGTCAGGCGAGATCGATATCCGCAAGCTGCTTTCTCAGCAGCTTTGCTACCTGTTCGGCATGGACAGGCATACTGAAGTAGTAGCCCTGGATCTGATGGCAGCCCCGGTCGCGCAGAAACTGGAGCTGCCGGCCGGTTTCGACTCCTTCTGCCACCACCGTGATCTGCAGACTCTTTCCGAGAGCGATGATGGCTTCGGTGATTGCCTCGTCGGCCTTATCGCCCGGAATATCCTTGATGAACGAGCGGTCGATCTTGATGATATCGATCGGGAATTGCTTAAGATGGGATAACGAAGAATAGCCCACGCCGAAGTCATCGACCGCAACGCGCACTCCGAGTTTGCGCAGTTCGCTCAGCACATGCGCGCTCTTGTCGGCGTTGTGCATCATCATGCTCTCGGTGATCTCGAATTCGAGCAGTGATGCATCCATGCTTTGGTCGCGCAATGTCTGTTTGGTGATGGCGAACAGGTTGTCGTCAAAGAACTGGCGTGCCGAGAGGTTGACGGCAATGCGCATCGGCGGCAAACCTTGCTCCTGCCATTTCTTCGACTGGCGGCAGGCTTCATTCAACACCCACTGAGATAGCGGAACGATTAGGCCGCTTTCCTCCGCAATCGGTATGAAGTGAACCGGCGAAACGAGTCCGAGTTCAGGATGCTGCCAGCGCACGAGCGCTTCCACGCCGGTGATGCGCCGCGTATTGGCGTCTACCTTGGTCTGGTAGAGCAACAGGAATTCGTTGCGATCCAGCGCGCGCCGTAAGCCGGACTCCAGCGCGAGCAGGTCGGCGGAGTGCAAATCCATATGTGTGGAATAGAACTGGAAGTTGTTCTTGCCTCGGTCCTTGGCGCGGTACATGGCGATGTCGGCATGTTTCATCAGTGAGAATTCGTTGCGCCCGTCTTCCGGGAAGGTGCTGACGCCGATGCTAGCCGTCACGTGGATCATTTGGCCATCAAGTGGGAATTCCTTGACCATGGTTGCGAGTATCTTGCGCGCCACATGGCTTACCCTCGCCGGGTCGGTCAGGTCTTCGATCAGCACAACGAACTCGTCTCCACCCAGCCGGGCCACCATGTCGGTGCCGCTGCCGGGCCGCCCGGTACGCAGGCAGGACTTGATCCTGCGCGCCATTTCCTGGAGCAGACGGTCGCCGGCATCGTGACCTAGCGTGTCGTTGATATTCTTGAAGCGGTCAAGGTCGATGAAGAGGACGGCGATTCCTTTTTTCTCCCGTTGCGCGCGAAGGATTGCCTGGCTCAACTGGCGGTTGAACATGGCACGATTAGGAATGCCGGTCAGCGGATCGTGATAGGCAAGGTGCTGGATGTGGTCCTGCAGTTCCTTGCGCTCCGTGACGTCGCGCACCAGTGACAGCAACTGCCGCTGTCCCTTGATCTCGATCGGGCCCATGCGTATTTCCACCGGAAACACGGAGCCATCCTTGCGCCGGTAGCGGCTTTCGAGAGCGATCGGGCCGCGCGCCGACATCTGGTCGCTCAAAAAGCGCAGTTCGGGAACGGACAGATCGAGGTCGATATCGGCAAGGGAGAGCGCCAGGAGTTCGCTGCGCGCGTAGCCCAGACAGTCGCAGCCGTGCTGGTTCACGTCGAGAAAGTTGCCTTCTATATCGTGCACGTAGAAACTGTCAGAGGCTTGCTCCACCAGCGATCGGAAATGCGCTTCGCTCTCGCGCAGGGCTTCCTCCGCCTGCTTGCGCTGGAGGAACTGGCCGATGTGCCTTCCGATGAAATGTGCGCTCTGCATCATTTCATGATCGGGCTGGCGCGGCTGGGAGTTGAAGAATTCCATGATGCCGAATATCTGTCCTCGCGCCTTGATCGGGAACGCCAGCGCAGCGTGCAGATGAGCTTCCTGCGCAGCCTGCGAACGATGGAAGCTGTTATCCGCCGCAATATCGGCTGCCCATATCGGCTCCGATGCTTTCAACGCCTGGTGCAGCAGCCGGAGGTCGGCGGGAGAGGCAATCTCGTTCCTCGTCTTGCGGAAGAATTCCTCCACACGCGTTTCAGGAACATACCAGGTCGCCTGGCGCTTCATCACATCGCTTCTCGGATCAAGCGTCCAGAATGCGCCGCAAGTCCAGTCCAGCGTTTCGCAGATGGTCTGTATCACTTCGGGCATGACTTCTTCCGGCGTCTCGGACTCTGCGAGCAGGCGGGTGATCGTATGCTCCATCGATTGCCGCAGTTCGGTCACCTTGCGGCCGGTGACATCCATCACCGTACCGTTGAGTCGCACGACAATCCTGTTCACATCGCGTATCGGGTGGCCATTCACGCGCAGCCAGCGCGTTTCATTGTCGGGAAGAAGATAACGGAATTCGATCTCGAAGTTTTTCCCATCGTGAACGGCGGCTTCCACGCGATCTTTCAGGTCGATGCGATCATCGCGATGCACGCGTTTCGATAACTCGCGGTATGTCGGCATGCGAATCGAACTCTCAAGTCCGAAGATGTGGAAGCATTCCTTTGACCAGTGCCCCTTGCCGTTGATGCGGTCGAACGACCAGTTGCCCAATCCCGCAATGCGCTGCGATTCCTCGATGCGTTGGTAAAGCTCCTCTACTTCTTGCGAAGAGGCCCGTTGCGATTGTTCCAGTGTCTCCCGTTGTGTTGCCTGCTCTTTATAGGTTCTGGCAACTTCTGCCAGCAGCCTCTCCCATTGCTGTGCGCCTGGGGGCGGCCCGGCAGGATCAAGCCCCAGAATGGCGAGCTGTTGCAGAAGAAGGGGAGGAATGTCCGCCATGTCAGATCATTCCTGCGTGACAGATGTTGCCGGAGCCGCGATCGGCATGAAGAGTGTTCTCCCTGCCGCAATGTTTTGGCAAGGCGGGAAACAGGTGAGATAAAGGCCCGGTCTCATAGCCATGATCATCTAACGTGAGCTGCATTGAGAAAACCGCATTTCTCGCCGGAAAAACGCGCGAAGCGGCCTGTACCAACAGGTTACACGCGATTCATGACCGCTACTAAATCCGTCTGTGAAATTATGTAAATTTTTGGCGGATACCGGACGAATCGCAACAACGCGGAGTCAGTCGGAGGCAGGGCGATTTTCCTGCAGCCGGAGGAAGCCTTTCAGCAGCCGGTAAGCTTTCCAGACCCATGCAAGCGTCCAGATCACGTAGGCGAGAGGGATGCCGATGATAGTGAAGAACAGGATGGCGCCGAGCCCCATCCACAACAGATACCACCAGAACGAACGTATCTGCCAGGTGTGATGATTATGGATAAAGCTGCCTGCGGTATCCGGACGCTTGATGTAATTGAGAATAAGCGGCAGCCACGACATGGCGCCAAGCGAGAAGAGAAAACTGATGGCGTGGAAAACATAAAGCCACCATGCAAAACTTTTTTCTCGCTGCAACTTGTCGTCAAAAACTACTTCCTGTCGCATTCCATTCTCCCGGCAGGCAACGCACTGTTATGGCGTTGTGTCGAACAAGGGGATTATTCCATCCAAGCCTACAAAATTAAGCGTGACGTCGGCTTGCGCGCGGACAATCGGCTTGGCACGGAATGCAACAGACATGCCAGCGACACTCATCATCTCCAGATCGTTGGCGCCGTCGCCCATCACGATGGCCTTGCGTGGCGAGACTCCCAAGTTTCGGCATATTCGTTCGACCGTGACCTTCTTTTCGACCGCATCAACAATGTCGCCGAGCACGCGGCCCGTCAGCTTGCCGTCGATAATTTCGAGCTGGTTGGAGTGGCTGTAATCGAGGCCCAAGCGCTCGCGGATGCGGTCGGTGAAGAAGGTGAACCCGCCGGACACCAGCAGCGTCTTCAAGCCTGCAGCCTTGACAGCAGCAAGCATCCTTTCGGCGCCCGGTGAAAGCTTGAGACGCTCGTCATAGACACGTTGCAGGGCGGAGGCATCCAGGCCTTTCAGCAAGGCTACCCGTCGCGTCAGGCTTTCACGGAACTCAATCTCGCCGCGCATGGCTGCTTCGGTGATTTCAGCGACTTGCGGCTTCAAGCCCTGCATGTCCGCAATTT
>JAQSWC010000124.1 GCA_029266815.1 Paucimonas sp. | reverse complement strand
CGTCAAACAGCATGTCGTCGAGATCCTCGTTTCTCCATCCCTTGGCCGCGATATGCGGCTGCTTCACGCGCAAGCGGCCCAGTAACATAAACTGCACGAACGCGACCAGGTACATTAGCCCGTACCAGTGAACTTTGACGGGGCCAAGGCTAAATGCGATGGGATCAGGATTGGGATGTATCAGCATGGAAGTCTCTATCGTTTTTTCTTCAGCATTGTCAGGAAAGCTTGCAAGGTCGGCGACGGGTTGTCCCGTCGCCATGCGATACCCGTTTCGATCCGTGGCGCTTTCTGTGCGAGGGAGCGGTACTCGACGCCGGACCGTTTCAGGTTCGACACGGATTGTGGCACAAGAGCGATACCCATGCCTGCGGAAACCAGGCTGACGATGGTTTGCATCTGGATCGCTTCCTGTGCAATGCGCGGCGCGATACCGGCATCGTGAAAGCAAGAAAGAATGGTGTCGTGTAGCGCCGGAGCGATGTGGCGGGGAAAGATGACAAGTGGCAGATCGCGGGCGTCAGCCAGGGAAATGCGGCTCTTCTTGCGAAGGAGTGGGAGATCCGCAGGGCTAGCCAGCACGAGCGGTTCACTGAAAAGCGGCAGATAGTCGAGCATCTTGCCCAATTGTTCCGGCAGCGGCGGAATGACGAAACCGGCGTCGATGCGACCGTGACCCAATTCGTCAGCTTGCACATCCGTAGTTGCTTCACGCAACTCTATCCGTACCTGGGGAAACTTTTCGCGAAAATCGCGCAGAACCGGTGGAAGAATGTTGTAGTCGGCTGTAGAAACGAAGGCCAGCGATAGACGTCCTGCCTCGCCACTGGCCGCTCGTCTGGCAAATTCCGGCAACGCTTGCGCCTGCGAAATCAGGCGGATCGCTTCCGGCAGCAGTGCCTCTCCAGCCGAAGTAAGTTGGATACCGCGTTTTTCTCGCATAAAGAGCAGTGTGCCCAGCGATGCCTCAAGGGCCTGAATTGCCTGCGCTAAGGGAGGCTGGGTCATGTGGAGGCGAGCTGCCGCACGGCCAAAGTGCATCTCCTCTGCAACTGCGATGAAATAACGTAACTGGCGAAGCTCCATGGTCATATGATTTTCATATCAATAAGCAAGAAATCATATATTTGACAGATGGGAGAGCGCAAGGCAATCTTGCGGTACTTTATTGCCTTTCCATAGAGGCGAACCGCCTTTCTGTTTCGGAGAATCAACATGCCCCAATACCGTTCCCGCACCACTACCCACGGTCGTAATATGGCCGGTGCCCGCGCACTCTGGCGCGCCACCGGCATGAAAGATGGCGATTTCGAGAAGCCGATCATCGCTGTAGTGAACTCCTTCACGCAGTTCGTGCCGGGCCACGTGCACTTAAAGGACCTCGGGCAGATGGTGGCACGCGAGATCGAGGCAGCCGGCGGTGTGGCAAAGGAATTCAATACCATTGCTGTCGATGACGGCATCGCAATGGGGCATGGCGGCATGCTGTATTCGCTGCCGTCGCGAGAACTCATTGCGGACTCGGTCGAGTACATGGTGAATGCCCACTGTGCCGACGCGATGGTGTGCATTTCCAACTGTGACAAGATCACGCCCGGCATGCTGATGGCAGCAATGCGGCTGAACATTCCCGCAGTGTTCGTATCCGGTGGCCCGATGGAAGCAGGCAAGGTGATAGAGGCTCTGCATGGCGTGCAGCAGGGTGGACAGAAGATCATCAAGGTCGACTTGATCGATGCGATGATCCAGGCCGGCGATCCGAAAGTGTCGGACGAACAGGTGGCGAACATCGAACGCTCGGCCTGTCCGACCTGCGGCTCCTGCTCCGGCATGTTCACCGCGAATTCGATGAACTGCCTGACCGAGGCGCTCGGGCTTTCCTTGCCGGGCAATGGCACTATCGTGGCCACGCATGCCGACCGCAAGGAACTCTTCCTGCGCGCCGGCAGGCTGGTCGTCGATATCGCCAAGCGTTACTACGAGCAGGAGGATGCCAGCGTGCTTCCGCGCAGCATCGCCACCAAGACGGCATTTGAGAATGCGATGGCGCTCGATGTCTCCATGGGTGGTTCCACCAATACGGTGTTGCATATGTTAGCCGCGGCGCAGGAAGGCGGCGTCCATTTCGACATGGCCGATATCGATCGCATTTCGCGGAAGGTGCCTTGCCTGTGCAAGGTGGCGCCGATGTCACAGCAATACCATATCGAAGACGTGCATCGCGCCGGCGGCATCATGGGCATCCTTGGTGAACTCGACCGCGCGGGCCTGCTCGATACTACCGTGTCGACGGTGCATAGCAGAACGCTGGGTGCTGCGATCGAGGCCAATGACATCATGCTTACCAAGGATGAAAAGGTGCATCGCTTCTTCAGCGCTGCGCCGGGTGGCGTGGCGACACAGCAGGCCTTTTCGCAAGACAAGCGCTTCGACAAGCTCGACAACGACCGCGCCAACGGATGCATCCGCGACAAGGAACATGCCTTCTCCAAGGATGGCGGCCTTGCGGTCCTGTACGGCAATCTTGCCGAGAAGGGCTGCATTGTGAAAACGGCCGGCGTGGATGAAAGCATCCTGAAATTCACTGGGCGCGCGCGCGTGTTCGAAAGTCAGGACAGCGCGGTCGAAGCAATTCTCGGTGATCAGGTAGTGGCAGGCGACGTGGTGGTGATCCGTTATGAAGGGCCGAAGGGTGGTCCCGGCATGCAGGAAATGCTGTATCCCACGTCGTATATCAAGTCCAAAGGCCTGGGCAAGGCATGCGCCTTGTTCACCGACGGAAGGTTTTCGGGCGGCTCGTCCGGCCTGGTGATTGGACACGCTTCGCCCGAAGCGGCGGAAGGCGGAACGATCGGGCTGGTTCAGGAAGGCGACACGATAGAAATCGATATTCCGGAACGACGCATTCACCTGAATGTGAGTGATGCCGAACTCGCGCATCGCCGTGCGGCCATGGAAGACAAAGGGGCAAATGCCTGGAAGCCGGAAAACCGTCAGCGTTTCGTTTCGCAGGCACTTCAGGCATATGCAGCACTTGCTACCTCAGCTGACCGTGGAGCGGTGCGGGATTTGTCGCAATTAAAACGTTGAGCATTGCTTCAATCAACAAAAAGGCCGGGTTTCCCGGCCTTTTGCTTGTGCGGCAGTCAAGCCGCAGCGCTCACACTATTTTTTGTCGAACGTTTTTTTCACCCGTTCCGCCCGAGCCTTGTCTAATGCCTCATGCGCCTTGCGCTTGTCGAGGCCAAAGATTCTTTCGACGAACTCGAACCAGACGAAAGCGATCACCATCAAGAGAATAATCCACCACCAGGAGAGGTTGGCGACAAAACCGACTTCCAGGAATTTCAGAAGACATAATCCAGCAATTAGAATAATCAATATCATGGCTGCTCCGCACTTTCTCGGAGCATATTGTTAATGGATGTAATGGTCAATTTTCCTGTCAACCGCTTGTGGTAATTTCGCGTTTCAGGAGTAGCGCCGAAAAAAGCCGGCCTCCGAATCACGGTAGAATCAGGCAGCTTTTATTTGTGGAGAGAGTAATGAAAAGCTTGTTGATGATTGGTCTTGCTTCAATTGCAATGACATCGAATGTCGCGTTTGCCAGTGCGGATCTAGCCAAAGCCAAGAATTGCATGGCTTGCCATGCTGTTGCAAACAAGGTGGTGGGACCTGCTTACAAGGATATCGCTACGAAATACGCCGGTCAGAAAGATGCGGAAGACAAGCTGACGCAGAAGGTTCTGAAAGGCGGCAGCGGTGTGTGGGGAGCGGTGCCCATGCCTGCAAACGCCCAGGTCAACGAAGCCGAGGCCCGCACCCTCGTCAAGTGGATCCTATCGGTGAAATAATGCGAATCGCGGCAGCCTGACGGCTGCAAATGAAAAAGCCCGGCAAATTGCCGGGCTTTTTTTGGCCGTCTTATTTCGTTACGGCTAACTGGGTGCGTTTGCCGCCCCGGAAGGTGTACAGCGTCAGCGTGCCATCGCGGATATCGCCCTTATCGTCGAAGGCGATGTTGCCGGTGACCCCCTTGCGCTGGATAGTAGCGAGAACCGGCAGATACTTGGCAGGATCAGCAGAGTCTGCCTTGATCATTGCTTCCGCCATGGTCATGACGGCATCGTAGACATAAGGCGCATAGAGCTGCACATCCTGGCCGAATTTCTGCTTGTAGGCGGCCCTGAAGTTATCCAGATCAGCTTTATTGGCTTCTTCTACGCCGCCGGCTTCTGCACACACCACCTGGTCGTCCGCGAGGGCATCGCCCGCGAGTTTTGCCAGTGCTTCTGTACAGGCGCCATCACCGCCCATGAACTTCACGTTGAGGCCAAGCTGCTTCATCTGCTTCAGCATCGGGCCAGCGACAGCATCCATGCCGCCGAAGAAAACCACATCTGGGTTTTTCGCCTTGATCTTGGTAAGGATCGCAGTGAAGTCCGTGGCTTTGTCTGTCGTATATTCCTGCGCCACGATTTCCACGCCGCCCGCCCGGGTGGCGCCCTTGGCGAATTCTTCAGCCACGCCTTGGCCATATGCGCTGCGATCGTCGATGACTGCAATTTTCTTCGCCTGCAGTTTTTCCACTGCATAGCGACCCAGCGCGCCTCCGAGCTGCGCGTCGTTCGCCACCACGCGGAACGCTCCTTTGAAGCCTTGTTGCGTGTATTTCGGGTTGGTTGCCGAAGGCGAGATTTGCGGAATGCCGGCGTCGTTGTAGATCTTTGAAGCCGGAATCGTTGTGCCGGAATTCAGGTGGCCAATCACGCCCGCCACGTTCGCATCCACCAGCTTCTGAGCCGCCGCCGTGCCTTGCTTAGGATCAGCTGCATCATCTTCGAACAGCACCTCGAACTTCACCTTCTTGCCGCCTAAAGTAATGCCTTTGGCATTCAGCTCGTCTACGGCCATTTTCGCGCCGTTCTCATTGTCTTTGCCGAGGTGAGCCTGGTTGCCGGAGATCGGCGCCACGTGGCCGATCCTGACGGCATCCTGCTGCTTGGAGCATCCTGCCAGTGTCAGGCCCAGCAGGCCAATCAAGGGAAGTATCCGTGTAGTGAGCCGCATAAAATTCCTCCGAAGGATTAAAAAACGGGCTTGCGGGAAGACCCTGTTCGATATACTCGCATCACCCGTCCATTTTAAAAACGCCAAAGGTACATCAGAAAGGAAACCGCGCAAAGTTTTTTCCTGCGCAATATGACATTCCCATGACCAAACTCCGAACCCTTGACCGTGTGGACCGCAAGCTGTTGAACTTGCTGCAGAAGGATAACCAGACGCCGACTCGTGTACTAGCTGAAAAAGTGCATATCTCGCAGCCGACCTGCCTGCGCCGCCTGCGCGAATTGCGCGACGCCGGCGTGATCAGCGCGGACGTATCACTGGTCGACCCGTTCGCACTGGGCTACGGCATGCTGGCGTTCCTCGAGGTGTCGCTGAACAACCAGTCCGACGAGCACATGCAGGCGTTCGAGGCGCGAATGGCGCGCGAATCCGAGGTCATGCAATGCTATTTCGTTTCGGGTGATTTCGATTATTTCCTAGTGGTTCATGTGGTGGATATGGATGCCTACTACCAGTTCGTGCGGCGCGTGATCTCCGGCTCGGGCAATGTGCGGCATTTCCAGTCCCGTTTTCCGATGAAGCGGGCGAAGTTCTCGACCCGTATCGCCTTCGATGAAAAGGCGGCGGAAGTGGCGGTGAAAGTGGAAAAATAAAAGTCTGGAGCAAAAAAAAGGCGAGGTCCGAAAGGACTTCGCCTTTTTTGCAGGTCGCGTCTTGCTTACGCGCGAACGACTTGCGGCGATACGGCCGGCTTCGGATCGCGTTTCGATACGCCGGTAAACTCGAAATCCACTTCCGGTATACGGCCGGATACGATGTCGGCAATTGCACGGCCTGAGCCGCAACCCATGGTCCATCCCAGCGTGCCATGCCCGGTATTCAGGAACAGGTTGCGAAACTTCGTCTTGCCGATATACGGCACGTTGGACGGCGTGAGCGGGCGAAGGCCGCTCCAGTAGACCGGATTGTCGTAGTCACAGGCATCCGGGAACAGCTCCTGGGTACGGCGCGTGATCGCCTCGCAGCGTGTCGTGTTCAGTTCGCGTGTATAGCCGTTCAGTTCACATGTGCCTGCCACGCGCAGGCGGTCGCCGAGGCGGGAAACCACCAGCTTGTAACCGTCGTCGGTCAGCGAGACGATAGGCGCGGCATCCGGATTGGTGACCTGGTAGGTGGCCGAGTAACCCTTGCCCGGGTAGATCATCAGGTCGATGCCGAGCGGCTTCAGCAGAGGCACCGAGAAACTGCCCATCGCCATCACGAACGCATCAGCGCGCAGGACCTTGTGGCGGCCTTGCGGGTCGATG
>JAQSWC010000123.1 GCA_029266815.1 Paucimonas sp. | reverse complement strand
AGTTCGCGCTCGACCCGCTCGCTCGTCTGTTGCTGATGCTGCGAGAGATCATGCTGAGTTCTTGCAAGCTGCGAGGCTACATCGTCCGCGCGCCCACGCAGGAGCGTTGCAATCTGCAGGATAACCACGGCGGCCAGCAGCAGGATGAGAATGATGTCGATATATGTCATGTCCATGTCGTTTCGTGCAATCGTGTACCTGGGCTGCTGGTCT
Source organism: Paucimonas sp. (assembly GCA_029266815.1). GTDB lineage: Bacteria > Pseudomonadota > Gammaproteobacteria > Burkholderiales > Burkholderiaceae_D > JAQSWC01. The sequence continues at coordinate 6,208 of JAQSWC010000123.1, read as the reverse complement.
GGCAGCTGCTGGCCTTCGTGCTCAATCGGCTTTGTTGCGCATCCAGTCCGCAGTTTGGAAGAAGGAATGCATCAGACGCAGTTGCATGTCCTCCGAATAGCCGAGATCCTGCATGGCCCAGGCCATGCAGCGCAACCACTGATCTCGTTCAGCGCTGCCTATGGCAAAAGGAAGATGTCGTGCACGCAGCCGCGGATGCCCAAATCGTTCGATGTAGTGCGAAGGGCCACCCATCCATCCGGATAAAAACCAGAACAGCTTGTCGCGTGATCCATCAAGCGTTGGTGGATGCATAACCCTGATTTCCGAAAATTCGGGCTGCAATTCCATCAGGTCGTAGAAGCGGTCGACCAGTTCGCGCAGCTTGTGCTCGCCGCCGATTTCATCGTAAAGCGTCGGTCGTTCGGATTCATGATTCTCCATGCGCGAAATGATATCGCATTGCCTGCGAGTGCCGCAGGGAAATTCACTTGCCCGTTCTCAAGCTTTACAGAGTGAAATTGATATTCGTCTATGGCGCTCCCGCCACGCAGTTGCGGGGCGACAAGGGTTCGATTGAGCCCACTCAATCGCTATCCAACTCGTCGTTTTCACACTGCAGAAATGCTTAACATTGACTTGTGAACAACGTATTTTTTTCAAAACGCTTCATGCAAAAACGCGCCACGACTACATTTCCCGGGAGGAAGCCGTGCAAGACTTAATCAATAGAAACTCCTCGCGACTGGAGTTCATGATGAGGATGGCGGACGTTGCCGCACTCATCATCGCCGGCCATGCCATTAGCGCATTGCATCTGGCGCCGTCGCTCAACGAATTGCCCTCGATACACGCTGCGCTGCTCTATCTCTGCAGCGCTCTTGCCTTGTTGCTCTTTCCGCAGCTCGACATCTATTCTTCCTGGCGTGGACGCTCTTTGCCGGCAATGTTCGTCCGGATTGCGTTTGCCTGGGCGCTGGCCCTCTCGATCGGCGTCTTTGCCAGCTTCATGATCGGCAATATAGGCGAACTTTCACGGACGTGGGCTCTGCAATGGTACGCGGGCGGCGTCGCGGCCCTGTTGATCTCACGCATCGTCATTTACCAGACCTTGCGGTATCTCCGCGGCCGCGGCCTGAATCAGAAACGCGTGGTCCTGATCGGCTATGGAACGATCGGAAGGGAAATGCACCGCCGTGCCGACGAGCAGGCGTGGATGGGCTACGAAGTACATGCCGTGCAAGCCCAAAACAGCGACTTCAAGAACGGAGAGCCATCAGGCATCACACGCATTCCCAACCTGGAAGACATTCCCGAGTATGTAAGCAGGCATGGCATCGATGAAATCTGGATTACGTTGCCCATGAGCGCTTCGGCCAAGCTGAACCGCCTGCAGTACATGTTGCGCAATTCATTAGTGGATGTCCGCTGGGTACCCGACATGCTGAGCATGCAAATCCTCAGCAGCAAGATGGTCGATTTCCTGGGCATGCCTGTCGTCAACCTGAACGAGCCGATGTCCAGCGGAGTACATGGACTGATGAAGGAGCTGTTCGACCGAGCTTTCGCATTTGCCGCATTGCTTTGCCTCTCCCCGGTTCTCTTCGGTATCGCGGTGGCTATCAAGCTCAGTTCACCCGGGCCCGTGCTTTTCCGCCAGCCGCGCCTCGGCCTGAACGGCAAGCCGTTCAACGTTTACAAGTTCCGCTCCATGGTGGTTCATCAGGAACACGACAAGGTAACCCAGGCCACGCAAGACGATCCGCGCATCACGCCCATCGGCCGCTTCCTGCGCCGCACGAGCCTGGACGAACTGCCGCAATTCATCAACGTGTTGATGGGCGACATGTCTGTCGTCGGCCCCCGCCCGCACGCTCTTCAGCACAACGAGATGTACAAGCAGCTTCTGGACTTCTACATGCTGCGCCATCGTGTCAAACCCGGCATCACCGGCTGGGCGCAGATCCACGGTTACCGCGGCGAAACCGATACGGTCGACAAGATGGCCAAGCGGGTGCAGTTCGATCTTCACTACATCCGCAACTGGTCGCTCTGGATGGACATTCGCATCATTGCCTGGACCGCGTTCAAAGGCTGGACCGGCAATAACGCTTACTAGAAAGAACAGATGACCTCTCACCTCTCGCCCGACACCCACTGCTGTGACGGAGCTCCCGTGCAACACGACCGCAAGGTGGCGCTCATTACGGGCATCGGCAGCCAGGACGGCATCTATCTCGCAGAACTTCTGCTGGAAAAAGGCTATCTCGTCTACGGGCTCAAGCGGCGCAGCTCCACCTTCGATGTGTCCCGCTATGCGTTATTGAACAAGGCACACAAGGAAGAACCTCGCCGCCTGGTGCTGTGCCATGGCGACATGACCAACGGTCCGAGTCTTTACCACGTCATCGAGCAAGCACAGCCTGACGAGATCTATAACCTTGCGGCACAAAGCCGGGTTGCCTACTCCTTCGAGGAGCCGGAATACACCACGGATTCCGACGCACTCGGCCCTCTGCGCCTGCTGGAGGCCGTGCGCAGACTGGGACTTAAGGATAAAACACGCTTCTATCAGGCATCCACTTCCGAGCTTTTTGGCCGCGGATCAACCACGCCACTAAACGAAGGCACGCCTTTTCATCCTTGCAGCCCGTATGGCGTAGCGAAACTGTATGCCTACTGGATGACCGTCAATTACCGCGAAGCGCACGGCATGTATGCCTGCAACGGAATTCTCTTCAATCATGAGTCCCCGTTGCGCCGTGAGTCATTCGTTAGTCGAAAAATCACACGCGGTTTGACGCGCGTCGCGCTCGGCATGCAGGAATGCCTTTACCTTGGCAACCTTGATACGAAACGCGACTGGGGCCATGCGAGGGATTACGTGGAAATGCAGTGGCTCATGCTGCAGCAGCAGGAGCCTGAAGATTTCATCATCGCCACAGGCGAACAGCACAGCGTGCGCGACTTTGTTGGTGCCGCCGCCCTGGAGCTTGGTATCCGTATCGAATGGCACGGCAGCGGAGCCGAGAGCACCGGAGTCGTTGCGGAAGCCGGCCCGGGTGCGCGGGTCATGCCTGGCCAGGTGATCTTGCGTGTCGACCCAAGGCACTTTCGCCCGCAGGACATCGACAGCGTGGTCGGCGACCCGTCGAAGGCACGTAAAAAATTGGGATGGAAGCCGAAGACCGGCTTCCATGATCTGGTGAAAGAAATGGTGCGGGCAGACCTGAAAAACTGCCTGCATAGGCTGGATGCACGGGGTACGACGGGAACGCCGTACACCTACGCGGACTAAAAAGAACTGAACATTGAGAGGTTGAAAGGAATGGACAAGCAAGCGCTAACGAATGCAATGAACTTTGCACATTCAGAGGAAAGAGGACAAGCCATGCACTACAACCCGAAGAAACGGATTTTCGTCGCCGGCCATCGCGGCCTGGTGGGTTCTGCCATCGTGCGTGCGCTGCGCCGCCGTGGCTATACCAACATCGTCACACGTACGCATGCGGAACTTGATCTGACGGACCAGGCCAAGGTGCGTGCCTTCTTCGAGATGGAAAATATCGACGAGGTTTACCTTGCGGCAGCCCGCGTCGGAGGCATTCATGCCAACAACACCTACCCTGCGCAGTTCATCTATGAAAACATGATGGTGCAGGCCAACGTCATCCATGAAGCCTGGCGCACCGGGATCGAGAAATTGCTGTTTCTAGGATCCTCCTGCATCTATCCTCGCATGGCGCAACAGCCGATCAAGGAAGAGTACCTGATGACCGGCTCGCTTGAGCCCACCAACGAGCCGTATGCAATAGCGAAGATCGCGGGCATCAAGATGTGCGAGAGTTACAACCGCCAGTACGGCACCGACTACCGCAGCGTGATGCCGACTAACCTTTATGGCCCCGGCGACAACTACCACCCGGAGAATAGCCACGTAATCCCTGCCTTGATCCGCCGCTTTCACGAAGCCAAGCTCAAGGGACTGGAGCGCGTGACGATCTGGGGCACAGGCACGCCGCGCCGCGAATTCCTCTATGTGGATGACATGGCTGACGCCAGTATTCATGTGATGGAACTGGATCGTGACCTATATAAAGATTGCACTGAACCTATGTTGTCACATGTCAATGTAGGCACGGGCAGCGATGTCACGATTGCACATGTTGCTGACATCATTTGCAGCGTAGTCGGTTATCGCGGCGTCATCGAATTTGATACGACCAAGCCTGACGGCACGCCCCGCAAGTTGATGGATAGCGGCAAGCTGGCCTCGCTCGGATGGAAACCTCAGGTTTCCCTCCGTGAGGGTCTGGTGGAAACCTATCGTCAATTCGAGGCGCTGATGCAGGAACAGAAAGCCGCGTAAGGCTTTCCTGCAACAAGCCGATTGTTTGCGGCAGCGCCGCGTCAACCTTATACGGATATGCCGCCATTCGACGTCATCAAATGGACGATCGCCGCCCTGGTGTTTGCGCCGATCGTCATAGGGTTTGCGGTGAGGGCACCGAAACTGATCGCCCTCCCCATGCTGGCCGTGCTGATCATGTTCTCCTCCTCGAGCTGGGGACAGTTCCAGGTCGAGAACACGATCTACTCGCGAGGCTCCGGCCTCTTCTACTTCTCTCTCCTGAACATCACGCTGTTCATCGCTGGCTTCGGCCTGCTGATGCGGCGGCTGGCCTATCCTCACCAGGACAAACTGGCGCCCCACATGAGCATGCTGCTCGTCGGGCTGACCGTGCTTCTGCTGGGTCATCTTCTGGTTGGAATCATCCTGGAAGTTGAAATACCGGTGATCCTCGGCTACAGCGGCATCATCAACGTGTTCAACATGTTGATCTTCATGTACCTCATCATCGCATCGATCCGGAGCAACGGCGACCAGAAACATCTGATGTGGACCATCATCGGCCTGGCACTGGTACGCGCCATCTATGGCCTCGTTCGCTATCAGTTCTTCGGCGGCGACAGCGCGAACCCCTACCGCAATTTCGAAGGCATGGACATCAAGCTGGTCTACTTCGATATTGCCGACAATTTCATCGCCAGCCTGGGCGCCTTCTGGGCAGCCTGGATGCTCACCACCAAGGAATTCCGGCTGAGTGTCGCCCGGCGCGTGTGGCTGTATGCCTTCCTCGCGCTGGAAGTCGCGACTGTGGCGTTGTCCTTCCGTCGGTCGTCGCTGATTGGCCTGGTGCTGATGTTCGTGTTCCTGCTGTTCCGCCTGCCTGGAAAGCAGCGCGCAAAATTCCTCCTGATTGCCGCCGCCATTGTCGCGGCCACGGTCGGCGTTTTCTTCGAACAGCGATTGCAGCATGCGGATAAATCCGGTGGCGACCCGCTCACCTCCCTGATCTATGATTTTGCACCCAAAAAAGGCCAGTCCCAGTCCAGCAACCGCTCCTATGAGCTGATCGCCGCCGCACGCAGCCTTGAAGGAAACTGGCTTACCGGTCTCGGCACCTGGGGCGTTTTCACAGGCGATCAGGAAGTGCTGTCGTATCACCAGGGGCGCATGGATTTCATTCATTCAGGCTTTGGCCACGTGTTACTCAAAACCGGCATCATCGGCTTCCTACTCTTCTGCGGCATATTCTGGAAATACGTCAGCTATTACCGGCAGCACTGCGCGCAACTACGAGGGCGCCCCCGCCTTATCGCCGATGCCGGCTTCGCAGGATTCCTCTTCTGGATTCCCACCCTCCTGATCGGCACGCCCGTCATCGAATTCAGAAGCATGATGCTTATCGGCTTAACACTGGCTCTGCCCTTCGTTGCGGTACGCCTTCATAAACAGTATTGGTCTTCGTATGCTGCTGCGTAATTCGTTGTGGAATGTAAGCGGTTCCGCCCTGCCGGCGATTGCCGCGCTGGTTAGCGTGCCGCTGATGGTGGCTGCGCTGGGTCTGGAGGGATTCGGCATCGTCACGATCATCAGCTCGGTGATCGGCTACTTTGCGGTGCTGGATGTCAACCTCACTGCAGGCGCCATCAAATATCTCTCCGAGCATCATGCCTCCGGCGACCGGCGGCGCTTCGCCGAAACGTTCTGGTTCGGCGCCTTTTTCTACGGCCTTCTTGGCGTGGCAGGCGCGGTCGCCATCACGTTGGGTGCGGACTGGCTGGTGTCGGGCGTATTCAAGCTTCCCGGCTCCTCCCACGAGGCATCGGTACTCGCGCTCCAGATCGGAGCATTCGGCTTCGCCTTGTCGCAGATGCAGAGTTA
>JAQSWC010000122.1 GCA_029266815.1 Paucimonas sp. | reverse complement strand
GAGCAGCCGTCATCGCTCAGGCCGGGCCAGGGTGTCGAGGCGCATATCACGCTGGGCGAATCGACCCCGGGATTATTGCTTCCCAACGATGCCTTCCTCAATGACACGGGCGGCACATGGGTTTTCGTATTGGACGAGAAGGGGCGCGGCGCGGAGCGGCGTGCCGTTCGCACCGGACGTCGCAGCAATGCGCAAGTTGAAGTGCTGTCCGGTCTCGCGCCGGGAGAAAGCGTGGTCGTGTCTTCCTACGCGAGATACGGCGAGGCCCAACGGTTGCAGTTCACCGAGTAGTAACGTTTTTTTCCTATCAAGGCATGACACAATGAATTTAAATTCGACATCAAAACAGGGAGGCAGCATGCTAAAGCTCGTCAATGTCAGCAAGACCTATCTCGGCGGCGAAGTGCGCACCACAGCGCTTGACCGCATCAATCTCGAGATTGACGCCGGCGAGTATGTTGCCATCACCGGCCCCTCCGGTTGCGGCAAGTCCACGCTGCTCTCGATGCTGGGCTTGCTTGATACGCCCGACACCGGCGAATACTGGTTCGAGGGACAGAACGTCGCCGGTTGGAGCGAGGCAAGGCTAAATGAGCTTCGGCGCGGGCGCATCGGCTTCATCTTCCAGAGCTTCAACCTCATAGAGGAACTCTCCGTTGCGGAAAATGTTGAACTGGCGCTGGAATATGTCAGCGTGCCCGCACGTGAACACCGCGAGCGGGTTGCAGCCATGCTCGAAAAGTTGGGCGTCGCACACCGGGCGAAGCACCGGCCCTCGCAGCTTTCCGGCGGACAGCAGCAGCGGGTGGCAATTGCGCGCGCGCTGGTGGCGAACCCAGCACTGCTGCTCGCTGATGAACCCACCGGCAACCTTGACAGTGCCCACGGCGACGAGGTGATGCGCATTCTTCGCCAGATCAATGCCGAAGGCACGACCGTAATCATGGTCACGCACTCTGCCGCGCATGCTGCCCAGGCCTCGCGCACGTTGCGTCTGCTGGACGGCCGTGTGTTGGTTGATGCCATGCAGGCCGCTTGAGGAGATGCTCATGAAATCAACGGACTTGCGCATAGGCTGGCGCAGCCTCGTCCAGGAACCCGGCTATTCGATCGTCGTGGTGCTGGGGCTGGCCGTGGGCCTCGCCGCCTGTCTGCTGCTGCTCGCCTTCGTTCGCTACTCGCTGCAGTACGACCGGCATGTGCCGGATGTTGAAAACGTCTACGTGGTAAAGCACCAATACAACATGGACCCGCGCACGCCGTGGTTCGACCAGGCACCTTATGTACTAAGGGAGGCGGCGCTCAAGGTGCCCGGCGTGGTGGATGCAACCGGGGTCGCGCTTTGGATACAGCCCCATTCCGTTCGGGTAGAAGGTCAGTTGAAGAAAGTGAAAGGGTTTCCCGTCATGCCTGGCTTCGCGAAGATGCTGGGGCTGGAAGCGGCTGAGGGTGACCTCGATTCAGCACTCGAGAAACCCGAAACCGTTGCAATCACCGAAGAGGCTGCAGTCCGCCTGTTCGGTACCGGGCGTGCGCTTGGACGTACGATGCAGGCGGAGGACAAAGTGGTTCGCATCGGCGCAGTCATCCGCAATCCGCCCGCCACCACGACCATTCCTTTTGAAGCGCTGGTGGGCGTGAACTCCGTGCTGGTGCCCGACTATCTACGCAAGGAAATGACGAACGGGAATGGCAGCGGGATAGGCAAGATCCTAATCCGTGTAGCGCCGGGTAGTTCATTGCCCGCCATCACGGAGGCGCTACAGCGTGTAGTGGACGAGTCGCCGGGCGTGCAGCGCTATCCCGCAGAGATGATGGAGCGCCTTGGCAAGCGCAAGGTCATGGATATCAAGCTTGCGCCATTGAGGGATGCCTACTTCGACACCGAGGTCGCAGAAAATCCGATCAACCCGACCACTCCGCGCGGAAACCCACTCGTCATCGGAGGCCTTGCGGCAGTCGCACTGTTGATTCTCGCGCTCGCGGCCTTCAATTACGTTAACCTCGCAACGGTTCGCGTTCTGCGCCGCCAGCGCGAGATCGGCATGCGGAAGGTGCTCGGCGCTGGCGCGCGCCAGCTTACACTTCAGTTCCTTGCCGAATCGATGGCGGTGTCGATGCTTGCGACGGCAGGCGGCCTGCTGCTTGCATGGTTGATGCTGCCAGTGTTTTCTGAGCTGATGAACCGGAAGCTCGAAGGCGTGTTCTCCCCGATCAACCTGCTTGCCTCAGTGGCGATCGGCCTTCTCGTCGGGTGGGTGTCGGCGGCGTATCCCGCTTGGATCGCCGTTCGCGTGCGACCTGGCATCGTGCTAGCAGGGCGCCCCGGCTCGGAAAGCGCGAGCGGGCGGCGGTTGCGCCTGATTATGACGGTCCTGCAGTTTTCGGTCGCAATCGCACTCGCGAGCATTGCCCTTGCCGTGGCATGGCAGACCCGGTTTGCGATGAACCTTTCTCCCGGTTTCGATCCTGATCAGCTTCTCATTGTGGATGTGCCGGAACAAGTGAAGAATAGCGAGAAGGCGCAAAGTCTCATGCGAGCCCTCTCGGGCGACCGCAGTATTGCGAGCGTCACGGTGATGGCAGATGCTGTCGGCCGGTTCGAACACCCTTGGGGTCTGGACTTCAAGCGTGAAGGCGGAAAGCCGGTGTTCGTCGACATGAAGTCGGTAAGCACGAATTTCTTCGAGCAGTATCGTATCCAGCCGGTTGCCGGTCGTCTGTTCGACCCGCGCATAGACAAGGATGACGATGCAGAGCCGATCGTACTTGATCGCGTGGCTGTGCGCGCATTCGGGTTTGCTTCGGATGAGGCTGCAGTCGGCCAACTCCTTTACTACACGTCCGAAGATACGGTAAACGGCCAGCGGATAAGCAGGATCACCACCAAGCGGATTGTCGGCATCGCACCCGAACTGCGGTTCTATCCGCTACACCAGGCTCCTCATCCCACGGCTTACGAATTGTGGACACTTGGAACCACGTTGAGCGTGCGTGCCGCAGGAGGCTTGGCCGATGCCGAGCGCGCCATCCGGTCACGGTGGCCGGGATATTTCCCGGATGCGATGGTACGGATCACACGGGCTCGGGAAATATTTGCCTCCAGCTACGCGGAAGAAGCGCGAATCGCCAAACTTCTGTCGATTGCGACAGCGGTGGCGCTGTTAATCGCTGCATTTGGCATGTATGTGCTATCCGCGCATACGGTGCAGCGGCGCGCTAAAGAGATCGTGCTGCGCAAGCTGTATGGGGCAGGCAGGCGCGACGTCGGCCGCCTGATCATGCGGGAAAGCGGCTTGCTGCTTATCGTATCGGCCTGTATCGGCCTGCCACTGGCCGCGCTGGCCATTGAGCGTTTCCTGTCGCTTTACGTAGAGCATGTGCCGGCCATTCACTGGGTTCTACCGGCTTCGCTTGTTGCCGCCTCGGTCATTGCGTTGACCGCTGCCGCGCGCCACGTGGTGATAGCTATGAACATGAAGCCGGCGGCAGCATTGAGGGTGTAGCAGCAGATGTCGGCACTGCACTACGCCGAACATCATTTTTTAGGCCTTAAGCATGCCGCTGCCCGCCTTTTGGCGAAGCGGCATCACCCTCTACGCCGGGAAAAATGAAAAAGATCGCCTACCTGCTGATGATCATTCTTGCGCTTTGGAGCCTTGCAGTTTCTGTAAACGCCACCGAGGCATCCAGGTCGATAGTGTTGCCGATCGATAGATTGATCCAGACGTACGCGGGTCTATATCCTTCGACATGCTTTGCAAATTTTGCGTGAGGTGGCGCGGAGGCAGAAGCAGCATTGTTCCCTTGGTTGTTTACGAGTCAACACGCCGTCAGCCGACCTTTCACATTCCGTTTTCCGTACGGGTTTCCACTTTCCACGGATTCAGCGTTGCCCCGTTTTTTCTCTACTCGTAGATGCGTTAGGCAGGCTTGATATTGCGTTTCGCAAACAGCGGCGTTGGCAAACCAGCCATGGCGAGATTCTTGCAGGGAAGCTGACTTCTCGCGGCGCGTTATCCTATGGCCTGCTCATGCGATGAGAGACCCTTGAGTACGCATATCATGTTCAAATGCGAAGGCTCTTTTCCCGGGCAGGCTTCAACGGAATATCAAGGAATGAAAAACAGTATGTATGTCGACGCTGTTATCACAGGCAGCTCGACGTCTGAAAAAAGTATGCATTACGCTTTTACGCGGCCAACCTTGTTTTACAGGAACGTGCGCGGCGACTTCTGCATACCAACATTGGTGTGTATACATGGGGCAGCCTCCGTCTCACAGGCACGCTTGCTTACCTTATTTCGCCGGCGGTGCCGATGAAGTTGCGATTCCATCTGGCAGTGCTGGTAGCTATTGTGCTGCTGCCGATCCTGATTTTTTCCGCGATTGTGCTGGATATGCTGCTGACCAAGGCACGAGAAGCCGCGTTTCGAAGCATGCATGAACTCGCGCGTGCGACGGTGTTGGCCATGGACCAGGAAATGACGTATGCCATTGCTACCGTGCGCACCCTGGCAACTTCGCAGCGTCTGGCAAACCGAAATCTGGCCGGCTTTTATCAACAAGCCATGCGGGCAAACTCTGGAGGTTACTTCAACACCACGCTCATCGACGAACAGGGCCAGCAGGTAATGAACACCATTGTTCCGTTCGGCCGGGCTCTCGAGCCTCCGGGCGATGGGGCGGGTGAGCGGGTTCGCCATGTGATTCAGAACCGGGTACCGCATATTTCCGACCTAATCCGCGGCGCCACGACCAAGAGACTGGTAGTGACCGTGGAGGTGCCTGTGCGTCTGGAGGATGGCAAGGATTATGCCTTGGGCCAATGGATGTTCATCAACCGTCTCGATCAGCTTTTGCCGCGGGAGAACGTGCCTGCCTCGTGGCTTATCTCGGTGCTGGACAGGAAGGGCGTCACCATTGCGCGGAATCAGGCTCCGGATGAATTCGTGGGCACGGCGCCAAGGGAAGAGTTGCGAAAGCTGTTGCTAGGCCCACCCAATAGTGAATTCCGTGCATTGAACCGTGCCGGGGTCGACATGTACGGCGTGAACGCGAGATCCGCGCTCTCGGGATGGACGGTAACAATAGGCGTGCCGGTAGAGGAGATCGAGCATGAGGCGGTACGGGCGGTGTCGCTTACCGCGTTCGGGCTGCTGGCAGCGATCGTCTGCGCGATTGCCGGCGCGGTGCTGTTCACCCGTCGGCTCATGCGCGGAATCAACGGCGTGGCGCAGTCTGCCGAAACGCTCGGCCAGAACAGGGTGCCGGAGATCAGCGGCCTTGAAGTCGTAGAGATGAATCGTTTGCAGGTGCTGCTGCATGAAGCCGGTAAACGTTTGCAGGCAACTGATGCCGAAAGGTTGCGCCACCTGGAAGAAGTGCAGAAAGCTCGTGAACACGCTGAATACCAAAACAGGGCCAAGGATAATTTTCTTGCCATGCTGGGACATGAACTGAGAAATCCTCTGGCCCCTATTGCGGCTGCGGCCGAGCTGCTGAAGCTGTCGATCCGTGACGACACGCGCATTCGCCAGGCAAGCGATATTATTGCCCGCCAGGCGAATCACATGACGTCGCTGATCGATGATCTTCTCGATGTGTCGCGGGTGACGCGCGGGATGATCAAGCTGAACATTCAGCCCATCAGCATCAAGACCGTGATGGCCGAGGCGATCGAACAGGTGCGCTCGGCGGTCGAGGCACGACGTCACATTCTCTCGATCCGTCTACCTGCCGAGCCGGTATGGATCAATGGCGAGAAGGCGCGGCTGGTGCAGATTTTCAGCAACCTTATCTCAAACTCCGCCAAATACACTTCAGAGGGCGGGCAGATTGAGGTGAGAGCCGAGGCAGAGCGCGACTGGCTTTCCGTACACATCATCGACAACGGCATTGGCATTCCTGCGGATCTGATGCCACGAATATTCGACTTGTTTTCGCAAGGGAACAGGTCGCTCGACCGAACGCCCGGCGGCATGGGGCTGGGGCTTCCGCTCGTCAAAAGCCTGGTTGAGCTCCATGGCGGAACCATTTCCGCCAAGAGCGCAGGTGAGGGCAAGGGAAGCGAATTCACGGTGCGCCTTCCGCGCTATCACGGTCCGGTGGAGGCGAATGCGGGCGAGTACGGCTGGGCAAAAAGCCGTTCGAAAAACAGCTTGCGCGTGGTGGTGGTGGACGACAACAGGGATGCTGCGGACGTTCTCGTCTCATGCCTGAAAGCGTCCACGCCGCACGAGGTGTCAGTCTATTACTCAGCCACCGAGGCGGAAGCGCGCGTTGCACAGGATGAGGCCGGCATATATATCCTGGATATCGGTTTGCCGGATATGGATGGTTATGAACTGGCGCGCCGCATCCGGGAGCGCAGATCGGCAAAGCAGACTACGCTGGTGGCATTGACCGGCTACGGTCAGGAAGACGATAAGCAGAAAGCCGG
>JAQSWC010000121.1 GCA_029266815.1 Paucimonas sp. | reverse complement strand
GTTCACCACCGGCATGCCGGTGACTGGCCAGTTGTTCTTCATGTACGCGACGATGCTGATCGCCATCCCGACCGGCGTGAAAGTGTTCAACTGGATCGCGACAATGTGGAAGGGGTCGATGACTTTCGAGACGCCGATGTTGTTCTCGATTGGCTTCATCTTCGTGTTTACGATGGGCGGTTTCACCGGCCTGATCCTCGCCGTAACGCCGATCGACATCCAGTTGCAGGATTCCTATTACGTGGTAGCGCACTTCCACTACGTGCTGGTGGCAGGTTCGCTCTTTGCGCTGTTCGCCGGCTTCTATTACTGGGCTCCCAAGTGGACCGGTTTCATGTACAACGAAACCCGCGGCAAGATCCACTTCTGGAATTCCATGGTGTGGTTCAACGTCACGTTCTTCCCGATGCATTTCCTGGGCCTGGCCGGCATGCCGCGCCGTTACGCTGATTATCCGGCGCAGTTCGTTGACTTCAATATGTGGGCGACGATCGGTGCATTCGGATTCGGCCTGTCGCAGGTGTACTTCCTGTTCTTCGTGGTGCTGCCTTCCATCAAAGGCGGACAGAAGGCAGAAGCCAAGCCGTGGGAAGGTGCGGAAGGCCTGGAGTGGACCGTGCCCAGCCCGGCGCCTTTCCACACCTTTGAAACACCGCCGCTGGTGAAATAAACCAAAAATGGCCGGCGCAAGCCGGCCAGGCAACGATATATGACCGATCCGAAAAAACCGAACAATCTGAAAACCGCGCTAGTACTGGCGACGATTGCGCTGGTTTTTTTCATCGGCGTGTTTGCCAAGCGCTTGTGGCTTGGGTGAAATGGAAAATTCCGGACAAAAGCGTAAGCGCAGCTTGAATGCGCAAATGCTCGGAAAGCTGTTGGTGGTGGCGGTTTTGATGTTCGGCTTCGGCTATGCGCTGGTGCCGATCTATCAAAAGATCTGCGAAATTACGGGCATCAATATCCTGACGCCCAGAGACGTCAAAATTGACGAACCTGAAAATACGCAGATCGACAAGAGCCGCCTCATCACTATCGAGTTTGACGCGAATGCGCAGGGGCCGTGGCGATTCCGCCCGACGACGAACAGCGTGCAGGTGCATCCGGGCGAGATGGCGCATGTGGTTTATGAAGTGGTGAACACGCAGTCCCGCAACATCGACGCGCAGGCGATACCAAGCTATGCGCCGGCTCAGGCGGGGCCTCACTTCAAGAAGCTGGAATGCTTCTGCTTCAAACAGCAGACGCTGGGCCCGAACGAGGCAAAGCAGATGCCAGTGGCGTTTTACATTGATCCCGCCCTGCCGAAGGATGTGAAGACGATTACCTTGTCCTACACGTTTTTCGAGATTGGCGGAAAGACAAAGTAAGGAGCCGCATGCAGGATTTGAAGGAGGCATCAAGGCGCAAGGCATCGTTCGGTGCGACGATCAAAGCGGTGCTGTGGTCATTTTTCGGCGTACGCAAGAAAAGTGGCTATGAGCAGGATGCGGCGCAGCTAAATCCGGTGCATGTGATCATCGCCGGCATCATCGCTGCAGCAATTTTCGTTATTACGCTCATCTTGATTGTGAAGAGCGTGGTGGCATAGGAAACTGATTTTAGTATTTGTATCTTGGAGAAAGAAATGAGTGCTCAACAACACGGGAATGCGCCTTACTACTTCGTGCCCGGCCCGTCGAAATGGCCCGTCCTGGCAGGCATTTCCTTGCTTCTGACGATGGCAGGCGCTTCTGCCTGGGTGAACGGCATCGGATGGGGAATGTACGCTAACCTCGCCGGCATTCTTGCCCTGATAGTGGTGCTGTACAACTGGTTCGGCGACGCAATCGCAGAATCCGAAGGCGGCCTCTACAACAAGCGCATCGATACCTCCTTCCGCTGGAGCATGAGCTGGTTCATTTTCTCCGAAGTGATGTTCTTCGCCAGCTTCTTTGGCGCACTCTTCTATGCGCGCGCCGTGACGATGCCCTGGCTGGCTGATCTAGACCACAAAGTATTGTGGCCTGATTTCGTCGGACAGTGGGGCAATGCCGGCCCGGCCGGCGTGGTGGAAAGCTTCAAGACAATGGGGCCATTCCCGATTCCGACCATTAACACGCTGCTGTTGCTAGCTTCGGGTGTGACGCTCACGATTTCGCACCATGCGCTGCGCGAGGGCAATCGATCGAGAACGGCCATCTGGCTGTTTGCCACCATCGTGCTCGGTGCCGTGTTCATGGGCTTCCAGGCCTATGAATACATGCATGCGTATCAGGAACTGAACCTGAAGCTAACTTCCGGCATCTACGGTTCCACGTTCTTCATGCTGACCGGTTTCCACGGTTTCCATGTCACGATGGGCGCGATCATGCTGGCAGTCGTTCTGTACCGTTTGATGAAGGGGCACTTCACGGCTGAGAATCATTTCGCCTTCGAAGGGGCGGCTTGGTATTGGCACTTCGTCGACGTCGTGTGGCTTGGCCTCTACGTGGTCGTGTACTGGCTGTAATTCTCACCGACATGAAAAAGCCGCACTTTGGTGCGGCTTTTTTCTTATCAGCATTCCCCGCAAGCGCTCAATAAGGAATTCCGGACGGCTGGATCAATCCGAAGTAGTGAGCAAGAAGAATCAACACAAAGAGCGCGATCGAAAAGCCGACACGGAATGCGAGCGCTTTGACGGTACGGTTGCTTTTGCCCTTATCCTTCATCAGAAAGACAAGTGCGGAAGCCAGACTTCCGATGATCAGGATGAATGCAATGGCGATGATTATTTTCATGGGCTTGCTGCCAGGGTTGGACGCTGCAATTGCTTCACTTTTAGATAGAAGACGGACATTGTAATGGCATTTAAATTCCGGTTCCGCCTGGTTCCTTTCGTGGCTTCCGTCATTGTCGCTTTCATCGCCGTTTCCCTTGGTCAATGGCAGTTGCGTCGTGCTGCGGAAAAACAGGCGATCGAGTCCAACATGCAGACTCTGGAACGCGAATCGGCCCTGGACCTGAATACCTTTGCCGGCAAGACAATCGAACCATATAGAAAAGTGCGGGCTCGCGGCCGCTTTGTTTCAGCGTGGCCGATCTATCTTGATAACCGGCCTCACCAGGGGCAGGCCGGTTTCTATGTCGTGATGCCGTTTCATCTGGAGGGCAGTAATGTTCATGTACTGGTAGCGCGGGGATGGATGGAGCGGAACAAGATCGAAAGGACTCGCTTGCCCGCGCTGAATACGCCTGGACAGCTTATTGAGCTGGAGGGCATGGCGCTGAGCCATCTGCCTCGGGTGATGGAACTGGGGCAGTCGTCTGAACTGAAACCTGGCGCAATCGTGCAAAATATCGTTCCGGAGGAAGTCGCCAAGGTCGCAGGTATCGCCGTGCTGCCATGGTTCTTACAGCAAACGAGTGATAGCGATGACGGCCTGGCGAGGGACTGGCCGAAGCCCTCGAGCGGAATAGACAAGCATCATGGCTATGCAGTGCAGTGGTTCGGTTTAGCGGCTACAGCACTTATTTTTTTTATCGTGACTGGACTGCGTCGTGAAAGAAACTGAAAAGAAGAGAAGTAACCGGATGTTGTGGCTGGTGGTGGCGGTGTGCGTTGCGCCCGTGATCGCTTCCTATTTTACTTATTACGTCATCAAACCTACTTCGAGAACGAACTACGGCGAGCTGCTCGACCCGCGTGCCTACCCGGTTCCTGCTCTCGATGCAAAGACGCTCGACGGCAAGGCGACGTCGCTTGCGGCCTACAAGGGCAAATGGATCATGCTGCAAGTCGATAGTGGCGAGTGCGGAGAAGTCTGCCAAGGCAAGCTGTTCAAGATGCGTCAGTTGCGCCTTACTCAGGGCAAGGAGAAGGATCGCATAGAGCGCGTGTGGCTTGTCACGGACAATACGCCACTCGAGTCGATTCTCATGCGCGAATATGACGGCACCCGCATGCTGCGTGTGGATGCCGCTGCGGCCGGAAAGTGGCTGCCTGTGGATACCGGAAAACAGGCCGTCGATTATCTCTACATGATCGATCCGCTCGGTAACCTGATGATGCGCTTTCCGCAGGAAGGCGATCCCAACAAGATGAAGAAGGATATCGGGAAGCTTCTCAAAGCCTCGCGCATAGGCTGACCATGTGGATACAGCTTGCTGTAACAGGATTCCTCGTTGCCCTGCTTCCCTTGAGCGTCGTCTGGATATCGACTGACGCAGACAAGCATCGCAAGCTTGCATGGGTGACGCTGTTTCTCACGTTTGATCTGATCATGTTCGGCGCATTTACCCGGCTCACCGATTCGGGCCTCGGATGCCCGGACTGGCCGGGCTGTTACGGCCATGCCAATCCCCTGCAGGCGCACGCGCATATCAGTGAAGCCGAAGCCGCCATGCCGACCGGCCCTGTCACCGTCATGAAGGCATGGATAGAAATGATTCACCGCTATCTGGCGATGGCAGTAGGCGTGCTCATCATCGCCATGCTGGTCGGCGCCTGGCGCGCGTGGCGGAAGGCGGGGAAAACCGATATGCGGTATTCGCCAGCGATGCCTTCCGTATTGCTGGTTTTCGTCTGCGTGCAAGGTGCATTCGGCGCGTGGACGGTCACCTTGAAGCTGCAGCCTGCGATCGTCACCATCCATCTGATCCTGGGTATGGGCTTGCTGGGCTTGCTGGCGTGGCATGTCGCCAGACAAGGCACGCACGATGCCGTCTCACCCTTGGCATTGAATCTGAAAATTCCGGCCGCTGCGGGCTTGGCGGTGCTGGCGGTGCAGATTGCCTTGGGCGGGTGGGTCAGCACCAACTATGCTGCCCTGGCATGCAGCGATTTTCCTTTATGCCAGGGCAAGCTGTTACCTGAGATGGATTTCGACAATGGTTTTACCCTTTGGCGGCACTTGGGCAAGACAGCCGATGGAGAGTATCTACCGTTTCCGGCATTGACCGCCATTCACTGGACGCATCGGATGTTTGCATTCATCGTGTTTGGCTACATTGCGTGGCTGGCGTTCAGGGCAATGAAAATTGAAGGCTTGCGCAGGACCGGCCAGTGGTTACTTATAGCCATTACGACGCAATTCGTGCTCGGTGTTTCCACCGTGTATCTCAGTTGGCCGCTGGCGCTGGCGGTTGCCCATAATGGCGTGGCAGCGCTGCTTGTGCTGCTGCTCGTCATGTTAAACTTCAAGGCTCGAATTCCGCTGAGCCAGCCCTCGCATGGGCCTGCGGTTCCCGCATGAAGTTCAAGTAATGTCCCGCACCCTGACTATCCCGACAAATCGCCTGGCCCAGTATTGGGCACTCACCAAGCCGCGCGTAACGCAGCTTGCGGTTTTTTGCGCGGTGATCGGCATGTTTCTCGCTACTCCCGACTTGCCCGACTGGCGGGTGGTGGTTGCCGCGACGATCGGCATTTGGCTGCTGGCCGGCGCTGCTTTCGCGGTCAATTGCCTGGTGGAGCGCGAGATTGATTCGCGCATGGCGCGCACTGCGCGCAGGCCGTTGGCCCGCGGCGAAATCACCGTGACGCAGACGCTGATGTTTTCAGGTGTGATCGGCGGCATCGGCATGTGGGTGCTGTATCACTTCGTCAATCCGCTGACGATGTGGCTGACCTTCGCTACCTTTGTCGGTTACGCAGTGATCTACACCATCATCCTGAAACCTTCCACGCCACAGAATATCGTGATCGGCGGCTTGTCCGGCGCCATGCCGCCGGCGCTGGGCTGGGCGGCAATTGCGAATGATGTGCCAATGCAGGCCTGGATCCTAGTGTTGATCATCTTTGTCTGGACGCCGCCGCATTTCTGGGCGCTCGCTATGTATAGGCGCGATGATTATGCTAAGTCCGGCCTACCGATGCTGCCGGTGACGCATGGCCTGAAATTCACGCAGTTTCATGTCTGGCTGTATACCATTGCATTGGTGGCCACCACCATGTTGCCGTATGCGGTCGGCATGAGCGGCCTGATCTATCTTGCGTCCGCCGCTATTCTCGGCGTGATCTTTCTTTACTACGCCTGGCTCATCTATCGCCGCTACGACGATATCGTTGCACGCAAGACCTTCACCTATTCCATCGTCTACCTGTCCCTGCTGTTCGCGGCCCTGCTGGTCGACCATTACTTCAAGGTCTGAGAGTGAAAACCGCCCGTTTCTTTCTATTCATCTGCGCCTTGTTGGTGGCTGCCGCTTGCGGCCGCCAGCAAGAACAGGTTTCCTTCGTCAATACCGATATCACAGGGCTGGGATATGCACGCGACTTTTCGCTGACCGACCATAACGGCAAGGTGCGTACGCTCGCTGATTTCAAGGGCAAGGCAGTGGTAGTCTTCTTCGGCTACACGCAATGCCCGGACGTATGCCCGACCACGCTGGCCGAAATGGCAGCGGCGATGAAAGAGCTCGGTCCGCTGGCGGACAAGGTGCAGGTTCTGTTCATCACGCTGGATCCCGAGCGCGATACGCCTCAGTTGCTTGCCC
>JAQSWC010000120.1 GCA_029266815.1 Paucimonas sp. | reverse complement strand
TTCCGGAGTGATCTGGAAGCTCGTTGCCGCCGCACGAGCGCGGGTGACCGCTTCCAGCGTTTCACGTTCATGCGATGCATATCCCTTCACCGTATTCACCAGGTTCGGAATCAGGTCGGCACGGCGCTGATACTGGTTGACCACTTCGCTCCAGGCAGCCTTGGTTTGCTCATCCCTGGCCTGGAAGTCGTTGTAACCGCAGGCATTCAAGCTGGAAACCAGCAGTACTGCGGAAAACCATTTCATCCAGCGTTTCATAGACACTCCCCAACGATTTATTCAAATCAATCTTGCAGCGCTATATAGGGTTCTTTTCCTGACGTTTCAATAGCACTGTGCTCATCGAAATCAGGATCAGCACCATGGCGCCGTAATCCTGCCAGTGCGGCACTTCGTTCAACAGCCAGGCTCCGGAAAACACTCCGACCACCGGAATCATCATCACCGACAGGCTAGAAGCGACCGGTGGCAAGGTGCGCGCAAGCTGGAACCACACTACGTGGGCAAAGCCGAACACCAACAGGCCGTTGAACACGATGGCCGCCCATTCCACCATATTCGGCATCTTCCACGCTTCGAATTCGAAAGCCACCGCCAGAATCAACAGCAACGGCGTGGTCACGGCAAGCATCCAGAAGGTCAGCGACACGGTCGGAATATCGATCTTTGTTCGCTTCATTGCGACTGTGCCATAGCCCCAGCCTGCTGCTGCGATCAGCGCCAGCAGACTGCCCAACGGTTGTCCGCTCAATGCCGAAAACTCGTTTGAAAGCAACAGCACCGCACCGGCCAGAGCACAGCCGACGCCGATCCAGGCCATGCGCGTGACTTTGTCTCCGAAGAACAGGAGCCCGGCCAGCAACGCCCAAACCGGCATCGTATAACCAAGAATCGCAGCACGTCCTGAGGACAGCATCTTCACTCCAAGAATGATGAAGATGTGCCAGACCATCATGTTGGGAACGCTCAAGATCAGGACGGTTTTGAGCTGGTCTCGACGAATGGCCAGAGAGACTCCCTGCAGGCGGGCTGCAAATGCGATCGCCGGCAAGCCCAGCAGCATGCCCATGACACGGAAAGTGAGCGGAGGGTAGTCCTGTACGCCGAGTTTCATGACTGGCCAGTTGATGCCCCAGCACAGCGTCAGCAATACAAGGAGGATGAAGTTTTTACGGGAGAGATGAACCATGAAGCAACGATAGCACGGCACGTTACAATGCGCATGTGGGCCAATTCAATACTTTCTATACATGAATTTCATCAACAAACTTTCGACTGCGTGGCAGTCGAGCAATTCGCTGCTCTGTGTCGGGCTCGATCCCGACATCGCGAAATTTCCGGCAGAATTGAAAGAGAAACCGGAGGCGATTTCGTTGTTCTGCAAGGCAATCGTCGATGCTACTGCCCGCCTAGCCTGCGCATTCAAGCCGCAAATCGCTTACTTCGCGGCATTGCGCGCCGAAGACCAGTTGGAAGACGTCTGCCGTTACGTGAAGCAGAAGTACCCGCACATTCCCCTTGTGCTGGATGCCAAGCGCGGTGACATTGGCGCAACCGCTGAACAATACGCGCGCGAAGCCTATGAGCGATATGCGGCGGACGCCGTAACGGTGAATCCGTATATGGGTTTCGATTCGGTAGCGCCGTACCTTGAATGGAAAGACCGCGGCGTCATCATCCTTTGCCGCACATCCAATCCTGGCGGCTCCGATCTGCAATTCCTGAATGTCGATGGCAAGCCGCTCTACCAGCATGTCGCATCGCTGGTAGCGGACAAGTGGAATACCAACGGCCAGTGCGGACTGGTGGTCGGCGCCACCTTTCCGAATGAATTGGCTGAAGTGCGAAAGCGCGTAGGCGATATGCCGTTGTTGGTGCCGGGCATCGGCGCACAGGGCGGGGATGTTGAAGCCACAATAAACGCAGGAGCAACCGCCAACGGCACTGGAATGATGATCAATTCATCGCGCGCGATTTTATATGCCAAACCGCAGGACGGAGAAACGTTTGCTGCAGCTGCTGCGCGAGCAGCAGTCGACACGCGAGACGCCGTAAATCGATGCCGAGCGGGTTAAATCTGGATCGAATCGGGAAAACCGTGGAGATAAGAGCAGTTAAGATCAGCGCTGCTCGAGCAGTCGCAGCAGACCTTTCAGTGCGTGCACTACGGTTTGATAGCGGATGGCCTGCCGGTCGCCGCTAAATACCAGGCGTTCGGTACGAGAAGGATGGCCTTCTATGGCCCAGGCGAAGCACACGGTGCCGACAGGCTTGCCCGGCACGGCGCCACCGGGGCCGGCTATCCCGGTGGTAGACACCGAGATATGTGCATTGCTGTTGGCCAGGGCGCCCTCAGCCATTGCCGCAGCCACTTCTTCGCTGACTGCGCCGTGCTGCGCAATCACGGCATCGGACACGTTCAGCATTTCGGTCTTGGATGAATTCGAGTAGGCGACGAAGCCGCAGTCGAACCAGTCCGATGAGCCGGCAATCTCGGTGATCGCCTGTGCTACGCCGCCGCCGGTGCAGGATTCTGCCGTGGCCAGCAGCATGCCTTTTTTCTTCGCTTCATTCCCGAGCAGGGTGGCCAGATCGATGATGTCGTCCATGTTTGTCTCTCTCTTTTGGAATCAGGGTAATTCAATCAGATCACGCGCCACAGCGCAAACACAAGCAGCGTGTAGAACGCAGCCAGGATATCGTCGCACATCACGCCAAAGCCGCTCTTGAAGCGGCGTTCGAAATTTCGGATGGGCGGAGGCTTCGTCATGTCGAACAGCCGAAACCAGAAAAACGCCCATGCCTGCGTCGATAGCGGTGCGGGGCCGATGAAAAGAAGCACCAGCCAGAAGGCGATGATCTCGTCCCAGACCATGCTGCCATGGTCGGCAATGCCGATATCGCGGCCGGTTTTGCTGCATGCCCATAATCCCACCAGAAAGCCCACGCCAATGAGAATGGCCCAGTTCAACGGTGAAAAGAAGTGCGGCCAGCGCATGCTCAACACATTGAACGAGAGCCAGGCAAAGAGGGTGCCGAATGTGCCGGGCATAACAGGAGACAGGCCGCTGCCGAAGCCTTGCGAGATGAAGTGGGCAGGGTGGGACAGCATGAAGCGCGCGTTTGGTCTGACGGAGGCGCGCAGCACAGGTTCTGGTGTAGTCATGAGGCGAAATGATCGAAAGCGGAAAGAGTGAGCGACATTGGCGTGCCATGGGCATCGAACAGGCGCAGGCCGGGCTCTGCCTCTATCGCGCCGACACGGGTCACGCTGACTTTCGCTGTCTGTGAAGCGGCATGTACCTTGTCGCGCATGGTTACCGGTGCAGTAAAGCAAAGTTCGTAATCATCGCCGCCGGCCAGCGCGAAGCGATGCTGAAGCTCAAGTGGCTGCCTGGCAAGGGCGCTGCCGATCGGAAGGGAATCAGCGTCCAGCCGTGCGCCGACATATGAGCGTTTCAGGATATGCCCCAGATCGCCTGTCAGTCCGTCTGAAATATCGATGGCAGACGTGGCGACGCCGCGCAGCGCCAGCCCGAGCGCGACACGCGGTTGCGGCGCATCGAGCCGTTCCTTGGCGCTACGCAACTCGCCGGTATCCAAAGCCACGTCCTGTTGCAGTGCTGCCAGCGCGAGCCTTGCATCGCCGAGCGTGCCGGATACCCAGATGTCGTCCCCCACGCGCGCGCCGTCGCGCCGCAGGGCATCGATTGCGGCGATTTCACCGAAGATTGTGATGCAGATATTGAGCGGCCCCCTGGTCGTGTCACCGCCGACAAGCTGACAATCGAATCGATCCGCCAGCTGCAGAAGTCCCTGCGAAAAGGCCGACAGCCAGGACTCATTCGCCTCAGGAAGAGACAAGGCAAGCGTAAAGGCAAGCGGTCTCGCACCCATTGCGGCCAGGTCGGACAGATTGACCGCAAGGGACTTGTGGCCCAGGAAAAAGGGATCGGCGTCGGGGAAAAAATGCCGGCCGGCGACTAGCATGTCCGAAGACACGGCGAGCTGCATGCCAGATTCGGGGGCGAAAAGGGCGCAGTCATCGCCCACGCCGAGCAATACGGCAGAACCTGCGCGAGGCGGACGGGTAAAAAATTTTTCGATCAGGTCGAATTCAGAGGGCATGGCGCGATTGTACCGAAGGCGGCTTCCTGCTTGCCTTCTCCGCGCAAGTCATTAAGCGGACGCAGTGGGTATTTCAGCGCGACCTGTCTTGAACATTGATCTCAATGCGCTCCCCGCTTTAATGCGTTGCAGTGAACTGAAGCGAAAATAAACTCGTTCTTTGAAATAATTGGATTTCGATATTTAAGATACTTGCTCTAAAAAAAGCCGGTTTTGCATTCATTTGTCGCTAAAAGTCGTTTTTGGTCCCTCTGATACAATCGGCAAAAGAACAGAAAAGGGAATTCATCATGGCTTCGGACCGCAAGCAGCAGGAAGATCTTCGCCAACAATTGAAACTGGCAGCGCTCGAATATCACGAATTCCCGACCCCCGGAAAAATCAGCGTCGTTCCCACAAAGCAACTTATCGGGCCGCTGGCCGCCAAACCCGTGATGGAAGGCAAAGGCGTTCTATTCAAAAAATTCGCCGGCATAGACGTCTTCGATATCGAGATCAACGAATCCGACCCCGACAAGCTATGCGACATCATCGCGTCGCTGGAGCCCACCTTTGGCGGTGTGAATCTTGAAGATATCAAGGCGCCGGAGTGCTTCTATATAGAACGGCAGTTGCGCAGCCGTATGAAGATTCCGGTCTTTCATGACGACCAGCACGGCACGGCCATCATCGTGGGCGCGGCGATACTTAACGGGCTGAAGGTGGTCGGCAAGGACATCAGGCAGTGCAAGCTGGTGGTATCCGGCGCTGGTGCGGCGGCGCTCGCTTGCCTGGATCTGTTGGTCGATCTCGGTTTCCCTATCGAGAACATTTTCGTTACCGACTTGGCCGGTGTTGTCTACAAGGGGCGTGTGGAGCTAATGGATCCGGATAAGGAACGCTTTGCACAAGAGACCTCGGCGCGCACTTTGGCGGAAGTGATTCCCGCGGCGGATATTTTTCTTGGCCTGTCCGCCGGCGGCGTGTTGAAGCCGGAGATGGTAGCGAAAATGGCGCCCAGGCCGCTGGTGCTGGCGCTGGCAAATCCCACACCGGAAATCCTTCCGGAAGAGGTGCGGCTGGTGCGCGACGATGCAGTGATCGCCACCGGCCGTTCGGACTATCCGAATCAAGTGAACAACGTGCTGTGCTTTCCGTATATTTTCCGCGGTGCGCTCGATTCGGGCGCCACCACGATCACCCGCGAAATGGAAATCGCTACTGTGCATGCGATTGCGGACTTGGCGCAGGCAGAGCAGTCGGACATCGTCGCTACCGCCTACGGCATCAGCAATCTTTCGTTCGGCCCTGAGTATGTGATTCCCAAGCCGTTTGATCCCCGCCTGATGATCAAGATTGCGCCCGCCGTTGCGCAGGCGGCGCAGGATTCCGGTGTGGCGTCGCGACCGATCCCGGACATGCAGGCTTACGTCGACAAGCTGCAGCAATTCGTCTATCGCAGTGGCACCTTCATGAAGCCGATCTTCCAGATCGCGAAGAAAGCACCCGCAGCGAGGAAGCGCATCGTCTTCGCGGAAGGCGAGGAAGAGCGGGTGCTTCGTGCCGTGCAGATCGTGGTGGACGAGAACCTCGCGAAGCCGATATTGATTGGGCGCCCGGCCGTGCTGGAACAGCGCATCAAGAAATTCGGGCTGCGTCTGAAACCGGACGTCGACTTCCTCGTCACCAATCCAGAATACGATGAGCGCTATCGCGATTACTGGCAGACGTATCTGAAGATGACCAACCGCAAGGGCATCACGGAGCAGTACGCCAAGCTCGAGATGCGCCGGCGGCATACGCTGATCGGCGCCATGATGATTCACAAGGATGATGCAGACGGCATGATCTGCGGCACTTACGGCACGACGGGACTTCACCTGCATTACATTGATCAAGTCCTGGGCAAGCGCGATGGCGTCAACGTCTACGCAGCCATGAACGGGCTAGTGCTGACTGACCGCCATCTCGTGCTGGTCGATACGCATGTCAACGAAGACCCCACCGCCGAGCAGCTTGCCGAGATCACCATGCTGGCAGCAGAGGAGATGCGCCGCTTTGGCTTGAAGCCGCGCGCCGCACTTTTGTCGCACTCCAATTTCGGCAGCAGCAACAGCGACTCGGCGCAGAAGATGCGGAAAGTACTGGAATTGCTGCGACAGATGGCGCCCGGCCTCGAAGTGGACGGCGAAATGCACGGTGATGCCGCGCTGGATCCCGTCGTCCTGCAACAAACTATGCCGGATTCAACGCTGAAAGGTGACGCGAACCTGCTCATCATGCCGAATATCGACGCAGCGAATATTTCCTATAACCTGCTTAAAACCACTGCCGGAAATGGCATTGCAGTCGGACCTGTGTTGCTGGGATGTGCCAAGCCGGTTCATATCCTGACTCCCTCGGCGACCGTGAGGCGTATCGTTAATATGACTGCCTTGTGCGTGGTCGATGCGGTGTCCGAAAGATAAGTTGACGCACTGACTTCTATGAGGCGCCGGAGCTTCTGAGTAAGAGGCTCTGCAGCGAGCACATCGTTCTACTGCCTGATCGGTACCCGGCCTGTGGGCACGTAAAGCGCGGCACGGTCGCAATGACCGACTTGGTCGTCGAAATACATATGCGGCTTGAAGGCCGCCAGCACGTCCGATTTGGCGACGCCCCCCATGAAAAAGGTTTCGTCTATTGCCACTTCCCAAGCGCGCAGCGTCCGGATGACGCGCTCATGCGCAGGCGAGGATCTCGCTGTGACGAGCGCGGTGCGGATCGGCGTGCGGTGGCTGCCGAGCGTGGTGAGGTTCTTCTGGATGAATGACAGCGCCTTCAGCAGGCGCGCAAAAGGTCCCGCAGGCAGCGGTTTCTTTGCATTTTCCCGCTCATGTCGCTCGAATGCTTCGATGCCTTGCTCCTGGAAGATGCGCTCCGACTCGTCGGAAAAGATGACGGCATCGCCGTCGAACGCAATGCGGATCTGGTCCAGCTCTTCCATTACATTTTCCGGCTTCTGATACAGCAGGGCGGCAGCCACTCCCGAGTCCACGGCAGCCTGCACGTCGTCCTCATGCAGCGACAGAAAGAGACTGACGTTGAACGCTTTCAGATACGGAGTGAGCGATGCGCCGCCCGACAGCGCCGCGCGCGTGATGTCCAGGCCGTAGTGTTCGATCGAATTAAAAATTCGCATCGAGGTTTCTGACGAGTTGCGTGACATGATCACGACTTCGACGAAACGCTGGTTGTGGGTCAATGCGTTGAGTTTGAGCAGCGCCTTGACCAATGCGAATCCGGCACCCAGCTTGAGTACTTCGTTTTCGTGCGTCAACTGATGCTGCCGGTATGCCTCCAGCCCCTCATTGCGAAATATCGCTTCTTCGGCTTCAAGGTCGAAAAGGGCACGGGAGGAAATGCCAACGACAAGCAGATTGTCGAGAGAAACGGGCATAGTTTTATGGTCAGTGAAGACGCTGGACTATAGAGGAACGGATACCCGCAAGCATTATATGCGGACTGAGCCTGGAGGATATAAATTGCTCAAGTCTGTTAGCCGATCAATCGATCGAATCGATTCCGGCAAAGCCCTTTACATGGAGCATGCCGGTAGACGCAGTTATTGAAACTGGGCTTCGGCACACCCGAACCCACTTGTCAGCAGCAAGTCAGCTTGCGTGCTTATATTTCAACGCCAGACAGGGCATCAGGAGTGGC
The DNA here is from genome assembly GCA_029266815.1 of Paucimonas sp. Lineage (GTDB taxonomy): Bacteria > Pseudomonadota > Gammaproteobacteria > Burkholderiales > Burkholderiaceae_D > JAQSWC01. Next base: position 3,197 of record JAQSWC010000120.1, on the reverse strand, counting down.
AAGGTGCACTAGCGTGCTTGTTTCTTTAGCCGTAAAAGAGAAATGTACGTCCAGCAATAAAAAACGCACCTCCATGGGTGCGCTTTTTGCTGGTGCCGAGAGCCGGAATCGAACCGGCACGCTGTCTCCAGCGCGGGATTTTGAGTCCCGTGCGTCTACCTATTCCGCCATCTCGGCAACGCGGGACGTATTATCGCTGATTTGAGGAAGGCGAGCAACAAGCGAAAAAGATTTGAAATTGTCATTCAACGAGGGAAGCGCGTATCATCGCCACCTTGTTCGGAAAGGGTGCCATTCACGGCTGGGAACATGGAGAAGAAAAAGATACGGGAAATCGTGCTCGGCAAGGCGCTCGATCCACTGAAAAGCGAGACGCGTCATTCGCTGGCTCTGGTGGCGTTTCTGGCATGGGTAGGACTGGGAGCCGACGGACTTTCGTCTTCAGCTTACGGCCCAGAGGAGACCTTCCGTGCCCTCGGAGGGCATACCCATCTCGGTCTTTACATGGCGATCGCCACGGCGGTGACGGTTTTCATCATTGCGCTAGCCTATAACCAGGTGATTGAATTGTTCCCCACCGGCGGTGGGGGATACCGCGTGGCGACGAAACTGGTCGGTCCTTACATGGGGCTGTTGGCGGGATGTGCGCTGATTCTCGACTATGTGCTGACGATCGCGATCTCGATTGCGTCCGGCGTCGATGCCGTATTCTCCATGCTGCCACTTGGGTTTCATCCTTACAAGATCTGGGCCGAGGCGTTGATCATCGCGTTGCTGATCATCCTGAATCTACGAGGCATGAAGGAAGCGATCAAGGTCTTGCTGCCGATCTTCCTGGGTTTTGTTGTTACCCATGTCTTCCTGATCGTCTACGGCATCATCGCGCATGCGTCGAATCTTCCGGATCTGGTGCCGAATACGATCACCGAGACCACCATATTGGCGAGCGATATCGGCTGGATCGGGGTCGCCGGCATGCTGCTTCTCGCGTATTCGCAGGGCGGCGGCACTTATACGGGACTGGAAGCGGTGTCGAATAACGTCAATATACTTGCCGAGCCGCGTGTGCATACAGGCAAGATGACGATGATTTACATGGCCCTGTCGCTGGCATTCATGGCAAGCGGAATCATTCTTCTCTACCTGCTCTGGAACGCCGTTCCTGTGCAGGGCGAGACGCTCAACGCTTCTACTTTCAAGGCGATCATCGAGAGCATCGGTTTCGGGGAGGTGGGAAACAAGCTGGTGCTGATGATTGTTCTCATCTTCGAGGCGGGCCTGCTTTTTGTCGCCGCGAACACCGGTTTTCTCGGCGGACCTGCAGTGCTGTCCAACATGGCGACCGATTCCTGGGTGCCGCATAAATTCCGTTATCTCTCGACCAGGCTGGTGACCGAGAACGGTATTCTGGTGATGGGCGTTGCAGCATTGGCCATTCTGTTCTGGACCAAGGGTAGCGTGCACCTGCTCGTGGTGCTGTATTCGGTATCTGTGTTTCTCACGTTCGCGATTTCCCTGCTCGGACTATGCTTGTACTGGTGGCGGCATCGCGGACAGTCCAAGCGCTGGAAACGACGGCTGTTGCTGTCGCTTACGGGCTTCCTTATTTGCGGCAGCATACTTTGCATTCTCTTCATAAAGAAATTTACACAGGGAGCATGGGCTGCTGCAGTAATCATGGCCGCAATTGCCGCGCTATGCATCTATATCCGTAATCACTATCGCGACACCAAGGAGGCAATCCATGAAGTCGATCAGGTGTTCGCGAACCAGCCGTTCGGTCCTCACGTCGGTACGGTCGATCCGAACCCGGAAGACCAGACGGCGGTATTCATTGTCGGTACCTCTCGCGGTGGCGGATTGCATGCACTTTTATGGGTGCAGCGGATGTTCCCTGGCCATTTCAAGAACTTCATCTTCGTCAACGCGCGCACGGTCGATGTGCATGTGTATGGGGGTGAAGGAGCGGTTGAAAACATGCGTGCGGAAGCCAACGCAACGCTGAAGTTCTTCGTGGATTTCTGTCATAGCCATGGCATGGCATCTTCAGCCTATCTAGGCTTCGGCACAGATGTAGTAGACGAAGTGATCAAGCTGAGCGAGACAATCAGCAGTGAATACCCGAACGCGATTTTCTTCACCAGCAAGCTGGTATTTGCGCAAGATAACTGGTTTACCCGCCTGCTTCACAACCAGGCTGCATTGGCCATCCAGCGCAGACTGCACTTCAAGGGCCTGCAGATGGTGATTTTGCCGATGAAGGTATAAGCGGTTCAGATACCCGGAGAAGAGGAAAACAAAAAAGCCCGCGTTGCGGGCTTTTTTGTTTTACTGCTGCTCGTCCGATTACAGCGCAGGCACTGGTTCCTGCTGGCGGCTGGCAAGGAAGGCATTGACTTCCGCTCGCGTCGGAATGCCGGCACGTCCACCTTGGCGTGTGCACTTGAGTGCGGATACCGCACTGGAAAAACGCATGGACTCTGCGACCGTGCAACCTTCACCGATGGCCAAGGCATAGGCGCCATGGAACACATCGCCCGCGCCGGTGGTATCGACTACCTCGACAGGGAAAGAGGCCTGCGTATGCATGCCGTCCTTGTCCAGCCAGAGAATCCCGTGGTCGCCGCGAGTGACCGCAGCCACCGCGCAACCAAGGTTGCGCAACTTTTCCAGCGCCGCAACGTAGCCAGCCTGCGTTAGCGTTTTTTCGCCTGCGAAGGCGCGCAAACCTGGCTCGGAGAAAATGGCGTGATCCGTCAGGGGCAGCACGGCCGCGTAGGCAGTTTCCTCGGCAATCTCGCCGTCCAGAACGGTGGGTATGCCGGCTGCGCGCGCTGCAGTGAAAATAGTCTTAGTGCCAGACACCCAGCGGATATCCGCATGCACGGCTTTCGCTTCCTTGACTTCGTCGAGCGGCAACCAAACGGTGGAGTCGGGCAAACCCTCGCCACGGAAGTTGACGATCATGCGTTCGCCGTCGCGTGCGACCAGCACTGCGGAAATGGAGGACTTCGCGCCATCGCACAATTTGAAGTTGGTGACGTCGATGTTGTATGCCGCCAAGTCGCGCTTCATTGTGTGGCCCGCGCTATCGTTTCCGGCGCGGCCCCAGTAGGCGACATTGCCGCCCAGACGGGCAACCGCCACCGCCGCATTTGCCGCTGTTCCGCCACCAACCTCGAAATAGCCGGTAGAGC
>JAQSWC010000119.1 GCA_029266815.1 Paucimonas sp. | reverse complement strand
CCTCGTCAACGTCACCACCATGATCGCCGCCGCCCGCAAGCTGGGGAAACGGGTGCTGGTGGATCCGAAGGGCGAGGATTTCACGCCGTACGCCGGCGCTTCGATGCTGACGCCCAACAAGGGGGAGTTGAGGCGGATTGTCGGTTCGTGGAAGAACGAGGAAGAATTGACGGCGAAGGCTCAACGCCTGAGGGGCGACCTGCAACTGGAAGCGTTGCTGCTGACACGTTCCGAAGAAGGCATGTCGCTGTATACCTCTGAAGGCGAAAAGCATTTTCCCGCTGCTGCGAGAGAAGTTTTCGACGTATCGGGCGCCGGAGATACTGTAATTGCTACGATAGCAGTCATGCTGGGTGCCGGCATGAGCCTGCTCGATGCAGTGGAACTCGCCAACCGCGCTGGCGGCATCGTCGTCGGCAAGCTTGGCACCGCTACGGTGACTCGTGAAGAACTCTTTGCGTAGCACTTAGTTTTTCCAAGATAGGGAGTCCTCATTGGACTCCCTTCTCCTTTCTCCCCAACTTATGGGATTGTAATTGTTAGTTAGGCGCCTGATGATGCGCATGCCTCAGGCTTGAGGCTTTCGCTGACGGCCGGTGTGTCGCTTTCCGAGCGGTTGGTCTTCATCCGGAATCCTATCTACCACTTGAAATACATAAGGAGAAAAACCCATGTTCAAGCGTTTTCTGATGGTTGTGGCTGGTTTCATTGCTTCCATGAGCATTGCCGTGGCAGCGCAGATTGAAGTCAACTCGGCCGACCAGGCGGCATTGGACGGAGTCAAAGGACTTGGCCCTGTAACGTCGAAAGCAATACTGGAAGAGCGAAAAAACGGTGAATTCAAAGACTGGACGGATCTTGAAAAGCGCGTAAAAGGTGTGAGCCACAAGCGTTCGTTGAAGCTTTCCCAAGCGGGACTCATCGTCAACGGGCAGCCTAAAGCCGCCGATGCCGCGGTTTCGGCCAAGAAAGTCGTGCAGAAAGGCGAGGACAAGGCTGCGGCCTCGGCACCAGATGGAGCGAAGCCGGGCGCGAAATAAGCCGTTTCACTTGCCTGCCCGCCGTTCTACGGGCAGGCAATCTTCATTGGCACGTTCGCTGTCGGCACTCTCCGCGCCACACGGGATTACAATAGGCGCATCGAGTCCTTCATTCAAACAATGCCTTATCTCACCATAGAAGACACCATCGGCAACACACCGCTGGTGCAATTGATGCGCATTCCGGGCGAAGATGCAGCCCGCCGCAACAACGTCATTCTCGGCAAGCTCGAGGGGAATAATCCCGCCGGATCCGTGAAAGACAGGCCTGCGCTGTCCATGATCAAGCGGGCAGAGGAGCGCAGCCGCATCAAGCCGGGCGACACGCTAATCGAGGCAACCAGCGGTAATACTGGCATTGCCCTGGCAATGGCTGCCGCCATACGGGGTTACAAACTCGTGCTGCTGATGCCGGAGAACCTGAGTGTCGAGCGCCGCCAAAGCATGGCGGCTTACGGTGCAAAAATAGTGCTGACGCCGAAAACCGGTGGCATGGAGTATGCGCGCGATCTGGCGGACCAGATGGAAAAAGAAGGCAAGGGCGTGATACTCGACCAGTTTGCCAATGCCGACAATCCGCTGGCTCACTATGAGACCACTGGGCCGGAAATCTGGCGCGACACGGAGGGACGGGTCACACACTTCGTTAGCGCCATGGGAACCACTGGCACCATCATGGGAGTGTCGCAATATCTCAAGGAGAAAAATCCGGAGATATGCGTCATCGGAGCCCAACCTGAAGAGGGATCGCAGATTCCGGGAATCAGAAAATGGCCCGAAGCTTATCTGCCGAAGATTTTCGACCGATTGCGGGTTGATAAGGTGGAATCCGTCAGTCAGGTTGCAGCAGAAAAACTGGCCCGGAGAATGGCTGCGGAAGAGGGAATTTTCTGCGGAATTTCTGCCGCTGGAGCATGCGAAGTAGCCCTCCGTGTTTCGCAGCAGGTTGAAAACGCAACGATCGTTTTCATCATATGCGACCGCGGAGATCGCTACCTGTCTACAGGCGTTTTCCCGGCATAAAAAACATCGCATACCGTCCATGTGTTGACATGGACGGTAGGGCTACGATGATCCGGCGATCTTTTTGACCGGCTGTAGATTACTCGGCAGAGCCACCTTCGGCGCCGGGGCCCTTGGGCTTGAACTGCTTGTCGCTGATGCGGAACTTGTCGCGGCGGTCGCCCATCAGGATGCGCAGATCCTTGATGCTGAGGTCGCTTACCTCATGCATGCGGATCAGCAGCGAAGCGCCAACCGGCAGGCGACGGTGGCGAATCTTGCTGATCACCGGCGGTGCCACCTCAAGGGCGCGTGAAAGGGCTGCGTCGTTTTTCAAGCTGAGCTTTTCGATCAGCGCGTCGAGCAGGTTATTGGGATCGTAAGCAACCTGATCGGCGAGACGGTTGCTTGTAGCGGTGGGTTCTTTAGTGGTCATATCGAATCATTCCGTAGCGCAATGTTATTGTACAGGAAAATACAAGGAAACATTCATTTCAAGCAACTAGTTATTAGATCACCATGTTCTTGGTGTGGTTGCAATTAAATTGAGATTTATATCAATAATTCAGGGTAAATTTCTTTTCCTTATTGCAACAATATAGATAAGAAATTCCAAATAAGCAATAGTCTTGCACAAAATCCATTTCAAATGTGTCAAATTCTGTGTCGAAAACTGTTTCTTCTGTAATTATTTCCATAGGCAACTCGTTTTTGCCGCCATTACTAAAGAAACATCGTGCAATTTTGCCAATGTAGTCTTTCGTTACAGTTTCAGCTTGATGACTCACAACATCTTTACGGATTATTTTTTCTTCGGCGATACGATTCCCCGATCAACGAGGCCGTAATACCCAAGTTGCCGCAGGGTGGCCATGTTCTTCTCGTAGATGGACGCTGCATCTGGAAATGATTCGACCGCCTTATCGATGCTCTCTTCGCGAAGTAGATGCAGCATGGGAAAAGGGGAGCGATTGGTATAGTTTTCAATTGCGTCCGGCGTGCTGTCTGTAAACTGATACTCCGGGTGGAAGCTGGCGATCTGGATAATGCCGCCCAAGCCGAGCGATTCAACGATGGCGTCGGCTGTATATAGGAAGTCGTTGTAGTCGAAGAAGTCCTGCAGCACATGTGGATGGATGAGTAAAGTGGTATCCAGCTTCTCGGGTGGGCTTGAATGCAAAAAATCCAGTTCCTTTTCCAGGTCGCCCGTCAATGTATTTCCATCACCCGCATCGCTGACGGCGTAGCGAATCTGGCGCTTCACGTGAACGCTCTTGGCAAAAGGGCATAAATTCAAACCGATGACGGCCTTTTCCAGCCAATCCCGGGTGGCGGCCACCGCGGCATGTGCATCCCAGGAGTCCTGTACTGCGTCGCCTTGAGTAAAAAATTCGATCATGTCTTCGTCTGCTTGAGAAAGGGTGATTATGACGCACGGCGCCAGCGTCATTTGAGGCGATAATCGCGTGTCCCAAAGAGAAAAACCATGGCACTCAAATCTACGATCTTCAAAGCTGATCTCCAAATCGCCGATATGGACCGGCATTATTACCAGACGCATTCACTTACGATAGCCCGTCATCCATCGGAAAACGATGAAAGGATGATGATGCGCGTACTGGCATTTGCGCTGCACGCCACGGATAGGCTGGCGTTCGGCAAGGGCTTGAGCACCGAGGACGAGCCTGACATCTTTGAAGACGATCTCACTGGCGCAATGCTTCAGTGGATCGACGTCGGTGTTCCGGACGAGAGACGGATTGTCAAGGCATCGCGCCGATCCGAATCAGTGGCGGTGTACGCCTATGGAAACGGAGCGCTGCCCTGGTGGAAGCAGAGCGGGAAGGTGTTCGCCAGCCTGGGTAATGTCTCGGTGTGTTTTCTACCCTCGGAACAATTGCGCGAACTGGCTTCGCTGGCACAGCGAACCATGCAACTGCAGCTTACCGTGCAGGAGGGACAGCTATGGCTCTCCGACCAGGCATGTGCAATGCAGCTCGAGCCAGCGAGATGGCTGGCCGTCAACAACGTTACCTGATGTCGCGAGCCGCCTTGATGGTGCGTCCGAGTTCCAGCACCGACATGGCGTAGAAGTAGCTGCGGTTGTACTGGGCAATGGCAAAGAAATTTCCGGTGCCTAGCCAGTATTCGGCAGGATCGAATCCGTTCTGAAGATCGACCAGCGTGTACAAATGAGTTGTAGGTGGTTCCACTACGGGTTGGATACCCTCAGCCTTGATTTCATCCAATGTGAACTGTGCGGCGAGAGACTGCCCGAGCAGCCGCTGCCAAGCAGGCGCGCTTGAGGCTTCTGCATTTCCGTTGCCTGAGGAAATACCTGGCACCTGTACCGGAAACACCACCGGATCACCGCGCGTCCATCCATGCAGCACCAGGAAATTGGCGACGCTGCCGATCGCGTCGACAGGTGAACTACGCAGGTCAATCTTTCCGTCGCCGTCAAAGTCCACGGCGAACTTGCGTATGCTGCCCGGCATGAACTGAGGCCAGCCGATCGCGCCTGCATATGAACCGAGAATTGAAAAAGGATCGATGTTCGATTCGCGCGAGAACAGCAGGGTATTTTCCAGCTCGCCGCGGAAGTAGGACATGCGCGCCGTTCGATTAGGCGTGTCCGGGTAAGCAAACGCCAACGTGGTGACTGCGTCCATCACGCGGAAATTGCCGGTATTGCGTCCGTAAATCGTCTCTACGCCGATCAGGCCGACGATGATGTCCGCCGGCACGCCGAATTCGTCTTCCGCACGCGTCAGTACATCTTCATACTTGTCCCAGAATGCGAGACCCGCCTTGATCCTGACCGGTTCAATGAAGCGCGCACGATAGGCACGCCAGTTCTTGGGTTTGCCGGGTGGCGGCGGTTTGACCAGTTGAATAGCGCTGTCCATGTACTGCGCCCTGCGAAGAACCGCTTCCAGTTCCGGTTTGCTAAAACCATTTTTCTGCACCATCTCATCGATGAACACCGCGACATCAGGCCACTTAGCGAAGTTGACGAATTCGCCTGACTCGTGAACAGGTGCTTGACGCTTTTTTATTGCTGCCGGCTTCTTGGCAGCATGGCTCGCGGCATGAGCCGAAGGCAGGGTTATCGACAAAAGAATCGCGGCAAGCACCGCTAAGCGGCAGGAGAAAAATAGATTCATCGGCATTCCGACAACAGTTTTTTCAGTCGCACAGCCGCTGCTGCACGAGACGGTTCGCTGACGCCGTATTGTACGGCTTGGTAAAGTTCGAGAAAACGGATTGCGGCTTCCTTTTGCGAACCTGACAAGGCATTGGCCCGGCTCAAACGTTCGCGGTAAGACAGCGGGCCTTCAAATCGGTTGCGCATCAAGCCGTGTTTTTCCATTCTCCGGCACAACTTGGCATACAGAGCGACGACAGGATCGACTTTCTCTCGCGCCCGCACGAGCCCATACGCGATTGCTACCGTGATCAATGCCATGCAGGCAACCAGCAAGAGGATTAGATCGCGCCAATTGGAGGCATCCAGTCCGAGCGAGCGCACCAGATTTTTTTGCTTGTCACTGGAATAATTCAACACCCATTGATTCCATGCATTACCGACCGCATTCCATCCCGACCGCACTTTCAATAGCCATGCCAATGTCGCGTTATCGCCTGTGGTGGTGACCAATCCGCCAAGATATCGCCGCGGCACAGCCGAATAGAGATTCCTCTCAATACGTTCCGGAGCAACTGCGGCCGTGGGGTCAACGCGGAGCCAGCCTTGCTGCGGCAACCAGACTTCTGCCCATGCGTGGGCATCCGACTGGCGCACCTCCATGAAGCCGTCGATGGCATTGAGTTCGCCGCCCAGGTAGCCGGTGACCACACGCGCCGGGATGCCCATTGCGCGCATTATCACGACGAACGCGCCTGAATAATGTTCGCAAAAGCCGGCGCGCGTATTGAAGAGGAAATCGTCAACGGAATGGACGCCGAGGAGAGGCGGCTCCAATGTATAGCGGAACGGCTCGTTACGAAAATAGTGGAGAACTGCGTCGATGGCTTTCTCAGGTTCGGTATGACGGGCGCGCAGGTGCCGTGCGAACTCGTTCGTGCCTGGATTGGTGCCGGACGGAAGCGATAACCAGTTGCCCAGATCAGATGGCGTATCTCCTGCATCCAGCCTGTAGGACAGTGCCGACGATGCGTCATAGCGCGTGCGCGAATTGACTGGCTGTGGCGACCTCAGCTCTAGCTCCGGTGTAAACGAGGAAGGCTTGCCATCGACATCCGGCGCTGCAACAGGCAGATCGAGTGCGAACAGCCATCGATGCCCGCTTGGCTCAAGAGTGACTTGGTAACCGATGGGCCCGCTCAGAAGCTTGATGTTGAAGGCCTCGGAGGAGCGGCGCAGCCTGAACGGCGCCCAGGTGCGGCCATCATAGTCGCCGAGGACGATGCCGCGCCAGTAGAGTACGG
>JAQSWC010000118.1 GCA_029266815.1 Paucimonas sp. | reverse complement strand
GGCGGTCCGCTGCACGGTAATGCAGGCAAGTCTTGCGCCAGGCTCGGACAGCAGCATGCGGCGCGCCGCCACACGCAGGTTTTGAGCCAGCGCTTCCGATCCCTGCGAAAGATCAATCGCCACGGCGATGATCGGTGCGCGGGCAAGCTGCGAGGCAGCGGATTGCTGCGGCATGGCTTCCATACCGAGGGCGTGGAACCAGCGGCGCGCAACGCTGCGGAAAGCATCGCGTTGCTTCTTTTCCGCGCGAGCCGTGAGTGTGGCCGCGTCGGGGTTCAGCAGGTCGAAGGCGAGTTGGGCGGCTGAGTCGTGACGGTTCGCAGGATCGACTTCCAGGGAGCGAAGAATGATTTCCTGCAGCCAGGGCGGTACGTTCGGGTTCAGCGCACGCGGTGGCACCGGATCGCGATACAGCCGGCGACGCAGTCCACGGACCGACGTCGGATGGCCGAAAGGCCGTGCGCCGGTGCAGAGGTGGTACATCAGCACGCCCAGCGCGAAGAGATCGCTGCGCGGTTCGTTGCGGATGTGCAGCACCTGCTCCGGAGAGATGTACGGCCCTGTGCCGATGGGCAGGCGGAATTCCTCGGCAAGCAGATCCGGCAAATGGTCATGGCGCGACAAGCCGTAATCGATCAGGATCGCTTCGCCGTCCGGGCGGAACATGATGTTGCTCGGCTTGATGTCGAGGTGGATCACATGCTGGCGGTGCAGGTCGTGCAAGGCAGTTGCCACTCGCGCGCCGATGCCGGCCACTTCTTCCGGCGGCAACGGTGCTTCGTCGAAACGCGCGCGGAGCGATTGTCCGCCGATCAGCTCCATCACGATGTACGGCTGCGTGCCGAAGTCGCCGGCGGCGACAAAGCGGGGCACGTGGATGCCGGACAGCTTCGGCATGATCATCTGCTCGACTTCGAAGCCGACGATGGCGGCGGAGTCGTCATTGTCGCCGAGGATGGGCAGCTTCATCAGCAGCGGCGTGTCCGGCGCGATGCCTTTCGCTTCAGCCCGCCCACCCTTCGAATCCGTCACCCGCCACAACGTGGCCATGCCGCCGCGATGCAGTTTCTCCTCAAGCAAGAAACCGTCGATGGTCATGCCCGCGGCGGGATGCTGTATGTGCGGCATGGCTCTCAGTGGCCTTCGATGAGGCGCTGGGCGAGCCGCTCTGGCAGGCCGGCATCGACGATCTTGCGTGCTGCGGATTCATGATCGTAGGGCACGCGCAGATAAGTCAGTTCGTGGTTGATGTCGTCGTACAGCGCATAACAGGCCGCAGGGTTGCCGTCGCGAGGCTGGCCCGTCGAGCCCGGAATCGCCAGCCAGCGTCGCGTCGAGGCCAGCGGTATCGCCACCTCGGGTGCCGGCGTGAAGGTGCCGGCCTTGCCTGTAAGCGACAGGTGGTACAGCGCCGGTTCATGCACATGTCCGCAGAAGGTTATGCGGCAGCGCGTTGCATGCATGCTTTTCATGGCATCGAGCGCGCCGAGTATGTATTCCCACTCATGCGGCTTGGCCGCACTGGCATGCACGAAGAGCACTTCTCCGTGCTCCTGCGTCAGTGGCAGCGAGGCGAGGAAATGAAGCTGCGATGCGTTCATCTGCGCACGGGTCCATTCGATTACGGCCTTGGCCGCCGGGTTCATGTGCACATCGTCCCGGCTGGCTACAGCGATATCGTGATTGCCAAGCACTGCCCAGGCGCCGCGTTCGACGTAAGACGCGACGGTGTCGACCACCCACGCCGGATCTGCGCCATAGCCGACCAGGTCACCGAGGAAGGCATAGGCCGTCGCTCCTCTGTGCTCGGCATCGGCAAGGCAGGCCGACACCGCTTCGCGGTTTGCGTGCAGATCGGTGAGTATCGCGATCAGCATCGGGTCGTCTCAGGGCTGGGCGGTGGACGCCAGGTATTGCTCGTAGCCCCGCGCGCGCAACTCGCAGGCGGGGCAGACACCGCAGCCGTAGCCCCATGCATGCAATTCGCCGCGCTCGCCGAGGTAGCAGGTATGTGTGCCGCTGCGTATCAGGTCTACCAGCGCTTGTCCGCCGAGGTCATGCGCCAGTTTCCACGTAGCGGCCTTGTCGAGCTTCATCAGCGGCGTGTCGATACGCAGCGATGTCGCCATACCGAGATTGAGCGCGTTGTTGAGCGTCTTGATAGTGTCGTCGCGACAGTCGGGATAGCCCGAATAGTCGGTTTCGCACATGCCGCCCACCAGAACGTCGAGGCCGCGGCGATACGCCAGCATCGCCGCCACCGTCAGAAAGAGCAGATTGCGGCCGGGCACGAAAGTGTTTGGCAAGCCGTCCGCCCGCAGAGCAATCTCTACATCGGCAGTTAGCGCGGTTTCGGACATGTCGGCCATTAGCGGCAACGCGATCAGATGATCTTCGCCCAGCGTCGCCACAGCGCCGGGCAGCAGCGTACGCATGCGCTCAAGCAGCGCGGGACGCACCTGCAGTTCTACGGCGTGACGCTGCCCGTAATCAAAAGCCAGGGTTTCGACATGATCGAAGCGAGACAATGCCCAGGCGAGGCAGGTAGCGGAGTCTTGTCCGCCGCTGAAGAGGACGAGTGCACGAGATGGATTCATGCATCGATTGTATCGAAACTACCCCGTGCCGAACCTCTCTATTCGGTAGGGCGCGATACGGAAGTCAGGACTTGCTCGATATAGTCGCCATCGGGATCGGTATAACGCAGGCGTACCGGATACCACTCCAGCGAAGGCGCCAGCCAGATATCCACCTGCTGTTCCTTCCTGCCGGATTCCGTGGTTTTCAGCACATGCAGCGTTTGCATCTCGCCAAGTGGTGTTGTCGTCTTGTCGTGCTTCACTATCTTGAAGATCCACGGATCGACGTCTTTGCCGACGACAAAGAAACGCACTTCGGAGCCCGGTTTGAATTTCTCGGGTTCTGCCCTCGCGATGGCGATCACTTGCCACAGAACGGTATTGCGATCCTGCTCGCCGCCGGAGAGCGGAACGCCTTTATCGGAACCGTTGAAGCGGACCACCTTGGCCTCGCGGTCGAAGGTAGCGACGGTTTCTTCCTTGCGCATGCGCTTTTCGCGAAACGTTTCGGGCGCGAGACCATGGGAAGTGATCGCGCCTTCACTCCTGGCATCGATGATCTTACCGAGCATCATGGCCCGCGTCTCGGTGCTCAATGTGAATTTGCTGTCTGTCGTGTCCCAGTTCACCGTAGTGTTTCCACCCAGGCTGATGCCGCTTTGCTTGGCATTGACTGTATAAGAAAGCACAGCGGAAGGAGGAATGTCCGTCTTGTGCTTTTCCGGAGTGTGCGGCGTCTCTTCCGGGTGGGCATAGACGCCGGTATGACAGATAACGGCAAGCAAGGCCGTAGCGAGGAAAGTGAAAGATTTCATAGCGTCAATATCAGTTGGAGCGGCTTATGCTGGACAGGTTCATTTCAAGATAATCGCCACTGGTTTCTGTATAGCGTATGCGAGCCGGATACCATTCACGTTCGGGCATGAACCAGAGATCCAGCTTCTGCTCGAAAGAGCCGGCGCGCGGAAGGCGTTGTACATGCCAGGCTGAAACACTGCCGATGGGGAGATCCATATCCTCAAGTCCGATCACGCGGAATTTCCACGACTCGGCATCGCGGACGCCTGCCACCATGATGTCGATCTCGTTGTCGGGTGCAAACACAGCAGGATCGCCGCGCCCGATGCCGGCAAGCTGCCATACAATGCTGGCCCGGTCCTGTTCTCCGCCCCGGCGCGGATAGGATTTCTCGGAAGCGGAAAAACTGATGGTGTTGCGTTCGCGGTGGAAATGGGTATTGGTCTCGGCCTTGCGCCAGCGCTTTTCGCTGTAAAGCACCGGCGACACGCCGAATTCATCGATCATGCCCTCGCTCTTGAAATTCAGAAAGGTAAAGAAGAGGGCGCCGGCCTCGCCATTGATTACATAGCCGTGATTGTCGTGATGCCACGTGATGCGGCCGTTTCCGTACACAGGATCCTTGTCGCGGCGAAGCCATTGCACCTCGTATTCCATGCCGGCTGGCGGGAGCGGAACAATTTTATGATGCGGTTCGGACATGTCCGCCATCGCAGGCACGGGTTCGGACGATGGTGGATTCTCCGTTGCCGATGCTGGCTCCACCTCTGGGGCTGGAACAGCTGGCTCCGGCGATTTTGCAACGGCGTCTTGCGGCATGAGTGAAGAATTGCCTGCCTCTGGCGGCTTGATCTTTTTGCGTACAGGCGAGCGACGAGGCTTTTTCGTGCCGCGAGAGGTGTCGGCAGATGGGAGCGCCGCTCGTGTTTGCGGTGCTTGCAGGCGCGCGGCGATGACGCTGTCTTTAGGTGTGTCGGGCAATTGAAAACGCAAATTGCCGGCAGCCCATTGCAACGCAATCGCATGAAAAAGCATCGAAGCCGAGACGAGCGCAATCCAGCGTCTGCCTGGACGGAGAAAACCGGACGGCAAGGAAAGGCGGAATGCGTTCATAGTATGAAGTGTAAACGCATCGTCGATGAGAATGATGACGCAGCTTGTGTTTCCATTCGTTACGCAAACCCGACGCGATGTCGTGTCGACCTTTGTTGCGCATGATGCAGGCTGAACTGCATATCTGCTAACCTACGACGCTTACCCGGAGGTTTTATGATCAAGCCCGAAATTCCCAATATGCCCGGCATGGCATCCATGGCGGATGCGTTCGAATTCATGAAAAAAATGTGGGGCGGCGCAAGCATGCCGACCACCGGCCTGCCCGGCATGGTCATGCCGACCTTGTCGGTAGAGGAAATCAACAAGCAGATTGCGGACCTGAAGGCCGTGGAAGCCTGGTTGAACGTCAACATGAACATGCTGCGCGGAACCATCCAGGCGCTCGAAGTGCAAAGCGCGACGCTGTCGACCTTGCAGGCGATGGGGCAGAGTTTCTCGGCAGCGATGACCCCTGAAAAGACGCAAAAGAAAGAAGCTCCTCCCACTAAAGACAAGGCTCCGGCAAACGACGAGAAAAAGCAGGCACGAGCCGGCGTCAAGAATGGAGAGAGCCCTCACGGCGATGAAGAAAAATCCGGGAAGAAAAATGCATTGCCAGATTCCGCCGATTTCATGCAACCGATGGCCAATCCTGCCGTATGGTGGAATATGCTGCAGAACCAGTTCAATCAGGCAGTCGGCAGTGCACTGGAAGAAGAGCCGTCCGACAGCAAGGGCAAACCGGCCGCCGGTGCGGCCTCCGCGCGTCGGCGCAAGGCACCGCCGCCGGTGGCCTGAAGCCGTTCAGCCTGGCCGCGGGTGCGGCTGGAGAAAGCGGGCCAGCGCGATCATCGCTAGCCCGCATGCTACTGCGAGATAGCCCACCAGGTCGTAATGCAGTATCTGCCCGCTGGACGGATCGCGCGTGATGATCATGCCGGCCACCAGGGAGGCCAGGCCGCTCGACATCATTTGTACCGATGACACCAGGCTCATGAATGTGCCACGCTGTTGAGGCAAAGCCACTTCGCTCACCATTGCCATGCCGGGAATGAAGCGGCCGGGCAGCAGAATAAAGAAGAGCGTCGAGTTCAGCAGCACGATCCATGCGGCAACGGGAACGAGGTGAGTGGTGATCAGCAACGGAACGAATGCCGCGAAGGCCAGGATATAGAACACCTTGTGTTTGCCATGCCGGTCCGCCAGCTTGCCGACCAGAGGTGACGTCAGGAAGTTGGCTGCGCCTCCGCACAGATAAGTCAGTGTGATGAACGAATCGCTCATACCGACATTGCTGGTCAGATAAAGCGCGATGTATGGAATCACGGTAAAGCCGGACACCATCAGCAGCGAAACGAAAGCGAATGCTTTCAGGTGAAGCGGATTACGCGCAATATCGGCAACCTGCAGCAGGATATGACGCTCGCTGCGCTTTCCTAGATGCGCAGTCAGGCTGGGCAAGAGTTTGTACCCCACTGCCCAGAACACCAGCGACAGCGCCACAATGAAAAAGAAGGATGCGCGCCAGCCCAGCGACTCGACATGAGTAGCCAGAAACAATCCCAGGGGTACGCCTGCTACGGTGGACAGTGAAAACGCAGCCATGATCGTTCCCATGGCCTTGCCGCGTCGTTCATACGGAATGACATCGGCCACCATTGTCTGCACCAGAGCGCCGAGCACCCCACCGAAAGCGCCGGCTGCGGCACGCGCGGCCAGCAGGGCGGCAAAATTGGGAGCCAGTCCACACAGCAGCGTCGCGCCGATGAAGAGCACATACAAGGTCAGCAACAGCTTGCGGCGGTCGAAGCGGTCCACATAAGTCGCAGCAAGCAGGCCGGATACGGCGGCAGTGAATGTATAGGAGGAGAGCAGCAGACCGAATTCATGGGTATTGATATCCAGCGTGCGGATCAATTGCGGCCCCAGAGGCATCATGATCATGAAGTCCAGGATGTGCGTGAATTGCATGCCGGCAAGTGCCAGCAGGAAGAGGCGCTCTTTGCGCGGTGAAGAAAAGAAGGAGGAGTCGGTCACAACACG
>JAQSWC010000117.1 GCA_029266815.1 Paucimonas sp. | reverse complement strand
CACCAGGGTAACATTCGCCACTTGGCTCAATGCTGTGGGCGAGCCGTAGTAGTCGACATGGATATGATCCAGAAGTCCGGTATGCGCGCGGCCTGTTCTTACCTTGGCCAAATTCGATTTCAATGTCTCGATAGACTTCTGCATCTTCTGTTCGGCATTCTTCTTGACATCCGCAACGGTCATTTTGCTCTCCTGTCTTTCAGTTATACGTGAACCAAGGTACCTTCATCCTCGCCCATGACCACACGGCGCAGGGCACCCGGCTTGACGATGGAAAAGACCTTGATCGGCAGTTTCTGGTCACGGCACAATGCGAATGCGGTAGCATCCATCACCTGCAGGTGCTTGGCGATCGCTTCGTCGAAAGAAATCGTCGCATAGCGGGTCGCCGTCTTGTCCTTGTTGGGGTCGGCGGTATACACGCCGTCAACCTTGGTGGCCTTCAACACGATCTGAGCACCGATCTCCGAGCCGCGCAATGCGGCAGCGGTGTCAGTCGTGAAGAACGGATTGCCAGTGCCTGCAGCAAAGACCACAATCTTTCCCTCTTCAAGATACTGCAAGGCCTTGGGCCGCACATAGGGTTCCACCACCTGCTCAATGCCGATCGCAGACATCACGCGCGCAGTCATGCCTGCCTGGCGCATCGCGTCGGCCAGGGCCAGGGAATTCATCACGGTTGCCAGCATGCCCATGTAGTCCGCGGTCGCGCGGTCCATGCCTTGCGCGCCTGGCGCCACGCCACGGAAGATATTGCCGCCGCCGATCACGATCGCGAGTTCGACACCTAGCGCCGCCACTTCAGAAACATCCGCAACCATTCGTTCTATCGTTGCGCGATTGATGCCATAGGCATCCTCTCCCATGAGAGCTTCGCCGGAAAGTTTGAGAAGAACGCGTTTGTAGGCGGGTTTTGTCATGTATCGGCTTCCTTGCTGTCTTTCGGCTGGATAGGACGTTAAAAACTTAAAAAAACGGGCCTTTCGGCCCGCTTGTACTTCCTGCGCGGCTTACGCCTGTTTCGCAGCGGCCACTTGGGCCGCGACCTCGGCGGCAAAGTCGTCCTGGCGCTTCTCGATGCCTTCGCCGACCACGAACATCGCGAATGCCTTCACTTTCGTATTCGCCGCCTTCAGCATCTGTTCCACTGTCTGCTTGTCATTTTTCACGAAAGGCTGGTTGAACAGCGATACTTCCTTCAGGTACTTCTGTACCGAACCCTCGACCATCTTGGCGACAATGTCGGCCGGCTTGCCCGACTCGGCAGCTTTTTGCGACGCGATCGAACGCTCTTTCTCGATCAAATCGGAAGGCACTTCCTCGGCCGACAATGATACAGGCTTCATTGCAGCGATGTGCATCGCTACGTCCTTGCCTGCCTGATCATCGCCCTCAAATTCGACCATCACGCCAATGCGTGTGCCATGCAGATAGGACACCAACTTGGCGCCGGTTTCGAAGCGGCGGAAACGGCGTATCGACATGTTCTCGCCGATCTTGCCGATCAGCGCGGAGCGCACCTCGTCGACTGTCTTGCCGTCGAGCGGAAGCGCTGACAACGCAGCTACGTCAGCCGGATTCTTTTCCGCCACCAGTTTGGCGCAGGTATTCGTAAACGTGAGGAAATCGTCATTCTTGGAGACGAAGTCGGTTTCGCAGTTGACTTCGATCAAGGCACCGACGCCGCCAGAAATATAAGCGCTGATCACGCCTTCGGCCGTAACGCGGGAGGCGGCTTTCGACGCCTTGCTTCCCAGCTTGACGCGCAGGATTTCTTCGGCACGGGCCATGTCGCCGTCAGCCTCGGTCAGCGCCTTCTTGCATTCCATCATGGGCGCGTCGGTCTTCGCGCGCAGTTCACCTACCATTGCTGCAGTAATTGCGGCCATATCGTTCTCCTAACTGGTTTCATGCCGTGTAGGCATGACGTATCGAAATATCAAAACTCGCTCGAAAAAAAGGGGCGAACCCTTGTTGCCCCTTTTTCAGCGCCCGCTAATGCGCGTATTTACGCCTCTTCGCTGACCTCGACGAACTCGTCGGCGCCGCCTTTAACGGCTTCCAGCACTTCGGTCGTCGCATTCGCACGACCTTCGAGAATGGCATCGGCCACACCGCGAGCGTACAGAGTGATGGCCTTGGCGGAATCGTCATTGCCCGGGATGACGTAAGTAACGCCGTCCGGCGAGTGGTTGGTATCGACCACGCCGATCACAGGAATACCCAGTTTTGCAGCTTCGGTGATCGCGCCCTTGTGATAGCCAACGTCAACCACGAAGATCGCATCGGGAATGCCGTTCATGTCCTTGATGCCGCCGATCGACTTCTGCAGCTTTTCCATCTCGCGGTGGAACATGAGCGCTTCCTTCTTGGAGAGCTTTTCCACCGAACCGTCTTCAATCGACGCTTCCATATCCTTCAGGCGCTTGATCGAGGTCTTGATCGTCTTGAAGTTGGTGAGCATGCCGCCCAGCCAGCGCTGATCAACGAAAGGCATGCCGGCGCGTTGTGCTTCCGCAGCAATGATGTCGCGCGACTGGCGCTTGGTACCGACCAGCAGGATGGTGCCGCGATTGGCAGCGAGTTGACGGATATACTTCATCGCCTCCTGGTACATCGACAGGGTCTTTTCCAGGTTGACGATATGGATTTTGTTGCGATGACCGAAGATATACGGGGCCATCTTGGGGTTCCAGAAGCGGGTTTGGTGTCCAAAATGGATACCGGCTTCCAGCATTTCACGCATGGTAACGGACATACTATTCTCCAGGGTTAGGTCTGGAATCCGCCCAGTCACCTAAAAAATTCAAGGCACCCTTGTCGGACGGATTCGCGATTATCGAAACCAGCCGGGCAATTCCGGCTAGCCCGCAATTATAGCCGAAAACCGGATGTCTTCTCAATATGCTGCATTCGCAGCAAAGTGTAGAAGCTCTTCCGCTCGTCTATAATCTCGCATTGCTACGCTTTTCCGCCGCAGACGGCGCTGTCATTTACTCATGGGCAATATCTCGATCAAAACGGCCGACGACATCAAGGGAATGCGCGTCGCAGGCAGACTGGCGGCAGAAGTGCTGGACTTCATCGCTCCTTATGTGAAAGCCGGCATCACGACCGGCGAAATCGATCGCCTGTGCCATGAGTACATGGTCGAACAACAGGGCTCCATTCCCGCCCCGCTCAACTATTGCCCACCTGGCTATACGCCCTACCCAAAAGCCATCTGCACCTCGGTCAACGACGTGGTATGCCACGGCATTCCGGGCGACAAGGCCTTGAAGAATGGCGATATCGTCAATATCGACGTCACGGTCATCAAGGACGGCTACCATGGCGATACCAGCCGCATGTTCTTTGTCGGCGAACCGTCTATCCTGGCAAAGCGACTTACCGAAATTACATTTGAATGCATGTGGATAGGCATCTCCAAGATCAAGCCGGATGCGCATTTGGGTGATATTGGTCATGCCATTCAGCAGCACGCAGAGAAAGCCGGGTACAGCGTGGTGCGCGAGTTCTGCGGACACGGTATCGGCAAGATATTCCATGAAGAACCCCAGGTTCTGCATTATGGCCGACCAGGCACACTCGAAAAGCTGGTTCCCGGAATGATCTTTACGGTGGAGCCCATGATCAATGCAGGGCGCCGTGACATCCGCGAAATGGGCGACGGCTGGACGATCAAGACCAAGGACCGCAGCCTTTCCGCACAGTGGGAACACACTGTGCTGGTGACTGAAACCGGCTACGAGGTGTTGACAGTATCCGCCGGCATGCCAGCGCCGCCCGCCTTCATCGCACAGCAAGCCGCCGCAGTGGAATAGCATGTCGACGCTTGCGCTGGCGCTCAAGGAAGAGATCAAGAGCGAACGCCAGAAAATCTTCGACCAGTTCAAGGCGGACGGCAAACCGGAACCTTTGCTGCTTCATCTGCGCCAGGCCGTCGATGCCGCATTGACCAAGGCTTGGCTCGCGTTCGGCTTCCCATCCAACGCCGCCCTGGTTGCAGTAGGCGGCTATGGCCGAGGCGAGCTGTTCCCCTATTCCGATGTCGACGTACTGATCCTTCTCGATCTTCCGGCGGACAGCGCGCTGAAGACCAAACTCGAAGAGCTGGTGCAACTGTTCTGGGATATCGGCCTGGAAATCGGCCACAGCGTGCGCACGGTGGATGAATGCATTGTAGAAGCGGCTGCCGACATTACGGTTCAGACCACCCTGTTGGAAGCACGTCGCGTAGCCGGCAGCCGCAAACTTTTCCAGGTTCTGCGTGAGCAATGCGATGCTGCGATGGATGCCAAATCCTTTTTCCGAGCTAAGACATTCGAGATGCGGCAGCGACACGCGAAATACGAGGATACTCCCTACAGCCTGGAACCTAACTGCAAGGAAAGCCCCGGCGGGCTGCGCGATCTTCAAGTCATCCTCTGGGTGGCCAAAGCCGCAAAGCTTGGCCGCTCGTGGCGGGAGCTGGCGCAACAAGGTCTTCTCACGCCCACCGAAGCGGGGCAATTAACCGAAAAAGAGCGCATCCTGAAAAATATCCGTACGCGGCTGCATATCCATGCGCAGCGCCGCGAGGATAGGCTCGTTTTCGACGTACAGACGCCGGTTGCGGACACCTTCGGCTTCACGACGACCCCGGAGCGACGGGCCAGCGAATACATGATGCAGCACTATTACCTTGCGGCGAAGGCAATTACGCAGCTCAACACCATCCTGCTGCAGAACATAGAGAACCAGCTTTTCCCCCAGCCCCTGACCGTTCAACCCATCAACGGACGCTTCAATGCGGTCAATGGCATGCTGGACATTGCCGACGACGATACCTTCGAGACGACGCCTTCGGCCATGCTGGAAGTTTTTCTGCTGCTCGCGCAGCATGAGGAACTCAAAGGCATGACGGCGCGCACCTTGCGCAAGCTGTGGCATGCGCGCTTCCGCATCGACCGGAAATTCCGCAATGATCCGGTCAATCGGGCTCTCTTTCTTCAGATCATTCAGGCGCCGCGCGGCATCACGCATGTTCTGCGCGGCATGAACCAGACCAGCATCCTGGGGCGCTATCTGCCGAACTTCCGCAAAATCATTGGCCAGATGCAGCATGACCTGTTTCACGTCTACACTGTAGATCAGCACATCCTGATGGTAGTGCGCAATGTACGCCGCTTCACGATGAGCGAACACGCGCACGAATACCCCTTCTGTAGCCAGTTGATGGCGAATTTCGCCAAGCCCTGGCTACTTTATATTGCCGCCCTGTTCCATGACATTGCAAAAGGGCGCGGCGGAGATCACTCCAGACTCGGCATGGCTGACGCGCGCGAGTTCTGCGTTGACCACGGGCTGTCGGAAGAGGATACGGAACTGGTCGTCTTCCTTGTGGAGCATCACCTGACAATGTCGCAAGTTGCTCAGAAAAACGATCTCTCGGACGTCGACGTCATACGTAACTTTGCCAATATGGTGAAAGACGAGCGCCACCTGACCGCCCTCTACCTTTTGACCGTAGCGGACATCCGCGGCACCAGTCCGAAGGTTTGGAATGCCTGGAAGGGCAAGCTGCTGGAGGAGCTGTACCAGAAGACGCTCCGGGTGATCGGCGGCGAAGCCACTTCCTCGGATCGTGAACTGAAGAATCGGCAAGAGGAGGCGCTAAAGACCCTGCGCCTCTACGGCTTGCCCGAGTATGCGCACGAGAGACTGTGGAAACAGCTCGATGTCGGTTACTTCCTGCGGCATGATGCTTCCGACATTGCATGGCAGACGCGAGCGCTGTACAGCAAGGTCGACAGCGATGCGCCTGTGGTCAAGTGCCGGCTGTCGCCGATCGGGGAAGGCCTGCAGATCACTGTCTACGCGAAGGACCAGGCCGATCTGTTTGCGCGATTGTGCAGCTACTTCGACCGCAAAAACTTCAGCATTCTCGACGCGAAGATCCACACCACCCGGCACGGCTACGCGCTCGACACCTTCCTTGCCATCGCGCCGATGTTCTCAAAGAGCTATCGAGACATCATCAATCTGGTTGAGCATGAAATCGCTACACTGCTACAGTCCGGCGAGCCCTTGCCTCCGCCGAGCAAGGGGCGATTATCGCGATTGTCCCGCACCTTCCCCATTGCTCCCACCGTGGATCTGCGTCCTGACGAACGCGGCCAGTATTACTTGCTGTCGGTCTCCGCCAATGATCGCAACGGCCTGCTCTACTCGATTGCCAGCGTATTGGCAAAATACAAGATCAACCTGCACACCGCCAAGGTGATGACGCTGGGGGAACGCGTGGAAGACGTTTTCCTTGTCGACGGCGTCGCACTGCAGAACCCGCGTAATCAGATCCAGCTTGAATCCGATCTGCTTGAAGCGCTCCATATTTGACCGACTCGAACCATGAACGAACCTGTACGCCTCTCCAAACGCATGTCCGAACTCGGCCTTTGCTCACGTCGCGAGGCCGATGAATGGATAGAGCGCGGTTGGGTTCGCGTCGATGGAAGCGTCGTATCGGTATTGGGCAGTA
>JAQSWC010000116.1 GCA_029266815.1 Paucimonas sp. | reverse complement strand
CAGCATGCGTAAATTGACATTGGCGATCGTATTTCTGTTCTTGAACGGATGCGCTTCACAGACAGGCAAGCGCGAGACCTATGACCTCATCAACGCAGAGTTGAGCAAAGCGGCACAGAGCAATACAGCAGTAAAACCGGTTGTGCCTGATGCCGTATCCGCTTCGCTCCTGCCACCCATCAGTGTGGAAGTGCCTCAGCCCAAGCAGCCCATAGAGGAACGATTCAACCTGGCGTTGAACAATGTGCCTGCCCAGCAATTTTTCATGGCGATTACCCAGGGCACGCGGTACAGCATGCTGGTCCATCCCGAGGTGCGCGGCGCGATTTCGGCTAACCTGAATAATGTCACGGTTCTCGAAGCGATGGACGCGATCCGGGAAATGTACGGCTATGATTATCGCGTGGAAGGCAACCGTATCTATGTCAAGCCCCTGACGTTACAGACGCGCGTGTTTCAAGTGAATTACCTTACCGGTAATCGCAAGGGCACATCTGACATTCGCGTAAACTCCGGCTCGATCGGCGATTCCGTAGGCGGCAGTCCCGATCAGCAGGGGGGCGGAAACACTGCCAATAATTCATCCAATCAGGGTCGTACTTCGAGGGCGCTCGAGAGCAGCAAGATCAATACAACTTCCAATACGGATTTCTGGGCCGACCTCAAGGCCTCGTTAGACGCGATCGTCGGTACCGACAAGGAAGGACGCAGCGTAGTCATCAGTCCTCAATCGGGCGTAGTCGTGGTGCGCGGCATGTGGGACGAACTGCAGAACGTCGCCGCCTATCTGAAGGCATCGCAACTATCCGTTGACAGGCAGGTGGTGATTGAGGCGAAGATACTGGAAGTGCAGTTGAATGAGGGATTCCAGTCGGGAATCAACTGGGCGGCTTTCCGTAACGGCAACAACAGCCGGGTGTCCGGCGGCATGCTGTCTCCCGGTACCGTGCTTCAGCCCAATGGGAGCCTCGCCGTAGGCGCATCAAATATCGATGCTGCTGCACGTACATTTTCCGGCGGTGATGTAATCTCCCTGCCGGGACAGGATATCGTCCAGAGCGGCACCGGCTTCGGTGGCCTGTTCGGACTGGCCTTCCAGACCAGCAACTTTGCCGCGCTGCTCTCGTTCCTGGAATCGCAGGGCAAAGTGCACGTGCTGTCCAGCCCACGTATCGCCACCCTCAATAACCAGAAAGCCGTGCTCAAGGTCGGTACCGATGAATTCTTCATCACTAATGTCACCACCACCACAACCAGCAGCGCAGGTAGTACAACCTCCAGCCCGACGCTGACCCTCCAGCCTTTCTTCTCCGGCATTGCGCTCGACGTCACTCCACAGATCGACGACAAGGGGTTCATCATCCTCCACATCCATCCGTCTGTCAGCAACGTGACGACAGTTGACAAGGTGATCAACCTCGGACAAGGGGGCACGTATCGCCTGCCTTTACCCTCCAGTGTGGTGTCAGAAACCGACAGCGTGGTCCGCGGTCTTGACGGCCACATCGTAGCTATTGGCGGGCTGATGCGCCAGGCGACGGTTTCAGACCGCTCGCAGCTGCCAGGAGTGGGTGACGTGCCCGTGGTCGGGGAACTCTTCAAGAACAAGAACCAGGTCACGCAGAAGCGCGAACTCGTCATTCTTTTGAAGCCGACCGTAGTCAAGGATCACCAGACCTGGAGCAATGACATTCTTGATACGAACCGCCGCATCGAGGCGATTGGAGCAGGACGCGGCTCATAGGCCGTGATTCGCGATGTACACCGCCCATTTCGGCCTGCGAGAGATGCCCTTCGGGATAACGCCCGACACCGGTTTTTTCTTCAACTCCATCTCCTACCAGCAGGCGCTGAACACCTTGTTGGTAGCTGCCAAAAACGGTGAAGGTTTCATCAAGATCACAGGCGAAGTCGGCACGGGCAAGACGCTGCTCTGCCGAAAGTTCATGAGCACCCTGAGCGACTCGTTCGTCACTGCCTATATTCCCAATCCTTATCTCGAACCGCGCACGCTTATGCTGGCCTTGGCCGATGAACTGCAAGCGCCGGTGGAGCGCGAGGCCGACCAGCACCAGATTCTCAAGGCTATCACCCATCGCCTGCTCGGCTTTGCGCGGCAGGGCAAGCGTGTTGTTCTCTGCCTGGATGAGGTTCAGGCCATGCCTCTGGAAAGCCTGGAGGCGCTGCGCCTCCTGAGCAATCTGGAGACGGAAAAGCGGAAGCTGCTTCAGATCGTGATGTTCGGCCAGCCCGAGCTGGATAGGAAGCTGGCTCACGAATCCATTCGGCAGCTCACCCAGCGCATTACCTTCCACTATGAGCTCGGTCCGCTGACACGGGAAGATTTCGACTTCTACATATCGCACCGCTTGCGCGTGGCCGGCTACTCCGGAGATAGACTTTTCGATCACCGCGCCGTCGCGGCTCTTTTTTCCAGTAGCGGAGGTATTCCGAGGCTGGCAAATATACTTGCGCACAAGGCATTGCTACTCGCCTACGGCGAGGGCGCGCCGACCGTGGTGCGCCGCCATGTGAGGGCAGCGGCCAGCGATACCCTTCCCATGTGCTGGTGGATGCAGCCCTGGCCTTGGGTTGCCAGCTTGTCGTTCCTCCTGCTGGGCAGCGTGGCATGGGTGGCAGTACGATGAGCCTGATTAACAAGATGCTGCAGGATCTCGAGCGGCGTGGCGAAAACAACGGCGCCGCCGGCGCGCTGCACGGCTATGTCCGGGTTACGTCACTGAAGCAGAAAGTGCATCCGGCATGGTGGCTTGTCGCCACGCTTGTGATTGCCCTAATTTCCGTATGGGCCTGGATCGCTTTTCGTTCACCGCCAGAGAACTGGTCTGCGGCGCCCAGCGTTTTGCCACTCAAGCTCGAAAGCCGCCTGAGCGCGCCCATTGCAGATGGCCAGCGCGCAGCCGTGCTGAACGCCGCAATTCCTTCGGTCCAATCCATCACTGCAGCGTCTTTGCTTATACCTGCTGCGGAGGCGCTGCCGACCACCGCACCAGTGCCTCCGCCTGCGCTTGCTTCTGTCTCCGCACCGGTGACCGCTGGTGCGAGCGACCCCGCTCCTACGCGTATCAAATCATCACCACTCGCCGCTGCGCCCGCCAATCTCGCGTTAGCCGAGGCCGCGCGCATCGAACTCAACAAGGAACTCAAGGAACTTTCACCCGCCCAGCGTGCGGAAAACGAATTCAGGAAGGCCACGACCCTAATACATCAGGGCAGGGCGGCGGAGGCAATGTCGTCGCTGGAGCAGGCATTGCAAATGGATTCCGCGCATGCAGGAGCGCGCCAGACCCTGGTTGGCCTGATGATGGAGGCTAAACGCGGCGAGGACGCGATGCGCGTTGCGCAGGAAGGACTTCAGCTCGATACGGGCCAGCCGGGATTGGCCATGGTTCTGGCCCGCCTTCAGCTAGATCGCGGCGACCTGCCGGCATCAATCGAGACTTTGCAGCGCTCACTACCGGCAGGCGGCGAGCGGGCGGATTACCGCGCGTTTCTCGCCGCCTTGTTCCAGCGCGCCAACCGCCATAGGGAAGCGGTGGAACAGTATGCCGCAGCGCTTAGAAAGGTGCCGCGCGGGACATGGTGGATGGGCATGGGCCTGTCGCTTGAAGCCGACAACCGCCCGGCGGATGCGGAAGAGGCGTTCAACCGGGCGAAATCATCGGGTGAATTGTCGGCAGAACTGATTGCCTTCGTCGATCTGCGTCTTGCTCACCTCCGGAAGTGAGTGTTCCACAACAAGAGTCTACAAAGCGGCGTGCTCGCCCCAGATCTGCTGCATGCTGAAGCGCAGCAGTACGTCGCCATTATTCAGGGTTTCCCGTATGGCGTGGGTTGGTTTAGCGGTATCACGTTTTAGAGGAATGGAGAGTGGTGTGCCGCTTGCGCCGATTAGTGCCTGCGCCAGCGGCGCCGCTGGTGCTTCGCCCTTGCCGGTAACCAAAGCGATCTCGTTGCTTTGCAATCTTACCAACGTGCCGGTTGGATAGACGCCGAGCAGCTTGACGAAATAAGCGGCGAGCATGGGGTCAGCAGATTTCGCCGGACCGCTAAGAAGGTCACGCAACGCGCCTTGCGGCGACAATGTCTTCTTGTATTTGCGATCTGACACAGCCGCGCAATACTGGTCGGCCAGCGCAAGTATCCGGGTATTCTGGGGCAAAGGAAGCGCCGCGTTTCCGGCGGGGTAGCCGCTGCCTTGGTCATTTTCGTGATGCGTCAGCACGTGTTGCAGCCATAACGGATCCGAGATTCCCGCCTGTTTGAGCATTGCGGCGCTTTCCTGTGGATGCAGGCGAATCAGTTCTCGTTCTTTCTCCGTCAGCGCATCGCGTTTCGCCTGAAAATGGTCATGCTGACGCAGCATGCCGAGGTTCATGGTCAGTGCCGCGGCCATCAGGCTTCTGATTTCGTGCTCCGGTTTTTGCATGGCACTCGCCACTATGCAGACCACGACAGCGGTGTCTACGCAATGCCTGACGGCGTAGTGGCCGGCCTCTTGATTGACGATGATGGTGGCCAGTGCGATTTCGCTGTCCAGTGCAACTGCCTTTGAAATGAGTTCGGTAAGCTCAACGACTTTCGCCGCTGCCTCCGGCTCGCTGCCGAATCCATAGAGCAGGCGCTCCAGGCGTTTACTTGCGGCATTAAGGAATCGTAGGACAGACGGGGTCTCCCTGACAGGGTCCGGCCTCTTTTCTTCATTCTTGTTGCGCGCGATGGTGGCTGCATGCGCGCCATCGATGTAGAGGTTGCGGCGGAACAGCGTTTCAAGCACATGCGGATCAGTGACCACATGACCCTTTCGCAGCATGAGGTCGTCCGTATCGTCAAACACATCCCAAGGCAGCGGGTGGCCCAGCAGAATGTCAGATATCTTGAGACGGAGTTTGTCCATGATCTGGGAAAGAAGTGACTATGAAACGATCATACGCCCATTCATGGCGACTCCGAAACGGCAGTCGCTGAAATGCGACGTCAGATACTGGCCAGCCGTTCCAGCGCCGCTTGCAGTGTTTCGTCCTTCTTGGCGAAACAGAAACGTAAGAGGCGTGATTCCTTGCCTCCTTGATAAAACGGCGCCAACGGAATGGCGGCGACTCCTGTTTGCGTAGTGAGCCAGCGGGCGAACTCGGCTTCCGGCATGGATGAAAGACATGAATAATCGACGCACTGAAAATAAGTGCCGTCGCACACCAGGGCACGAAAGCGCGTGTTCGCGAGACCGCTGCGGAACAGATCACGCTTTCGTTGATAGAAGGCAGGCAATCCGGCATAAGTCGCAGGCTCCTGCAGGTACTTGGCGAGGGCATACTGCAGGGGCGTGTTTACCGCGAAGACGTTGAACTGATGCACCTTGCGAAATTCAGCAGTGAGTTCGGCAGGAGCAGCCACATAGCCGATTTTCCAGCCGGTGACATGGAAGGTCTTGCCAAAACTCGATATGACGAACGCTCGCGATGCCAATACATCATGCCTGCTTACTGACTGATGGATGCGGCTGTCGTAGACAATGTGCTCATAGACCTCGTCAGAGAGTACGAGGATCCGTGTGCCATCCACAATTTTCGCCAGCGCTTGCAGATCCTGCTCGTCTAGCAGCGAGCCCGTGGGATTGTGCGGCGAGTTGATCGCGATCATTCTCGTTCTGGAGCTTACTGCTGCGCCGACCTTATCCCAGGGAACGTGGAATCCGTCATCACTCATCTCCATCTGCACTCGCACAGGCATCCCGCCAGCCAGGGCAATGGAGGGCACGTAGCTGTCGTAAACCGGTTCAATGACGATCACCTCGTCGCCAGGATGAACCGCGCAAAGAATGGCAGTCATGATTGCCTGAGTGGCGCCAGCGGTGATGGTGATCTCATCGTTCGGGTCATACCGTCGTCCATACGTCGCCTCAATTTTCCCCGATACGGCCTCGCGCAGCGCGGCAACGCCGCTCATGGGGGCATACTGGTTCAGACCCTTTTGCATGGACTCAAGGGCCAGCTCGAGTAGTCTGGGGTCGCAGTCGAAATCGGGAAAGCCCTGGCCCAGATTGACCGCACCGTATTCGGCGGCGAGCGCGGACATCACGGAAAAAATCGTTGTTCCCACCTCTGGAAGCCTGGATCCGGCGATCAACCTGGCATGAGGCGTCATGAGCGGCAGTCCCTTTCGTTTTGTTGTGGGGTGGTTGGCAGGTGCTCGGGGATTTCCTGTAGCGCCTGGGTAAAACTTCGTATATCCAAGATACGGAACAATCCGGCGCGCGCAGTTCGCTTCGCCAGTTTCAGCAAGTCCCTATCCTTGGTGACCAGAATCGCGGCCTCCGCATCATGGGCCAGTTCGAGAAACTTCTGGTCCGCCTTGTCGCGGCATTTGGGCAAGAGGCTGCTCTCCGTTTTCATCTCGTTCGGAGCGAGAAGTTTGATGTTGCGCGCAAATTGCTCCGCGGCGAAGTTTCGTTTCGCCTGGTCGAACGGAAAGTGAGTAAAGCCCAATAGTCGGCCCGCGTTACGGCCTCCAGCCGGCCGTCGGTCAGCGCCTGGAAAAGCTCTGCGCAAGCCGGGTCGGCAAAAGCAAACAGGTCAAGGCAGACGTTGGTGTCGAGAACCACGCGGTTCGGTATCATGGCGCACTTCGAATCTTGAATATTAAGCATGCTGATCGTTCTGTCGCCGGCAAAGACGCTGGACTTTGAGACGCCGACCCGTATTTCGCAGCATTCGCAGCCTGAGTTCATCGCTGAAGCTGAGGAGCTGGTGCTGCAACTTGCGCGGATATCACCCTCGGCGATCGGGAGCCTGATGCAAATATCGGAACCGCTCGCTGCATTGAATGCTGCCCGCTTCGCTTCCTGGGCTACTGTCGCGGCACCCGACAATGCCAGGCAAGCTATGCTGGCATTCAACGGCGATGTGTATGAAGGGCTGCGTGCCGGCACCTTCACTACATCGCAAATCGGGTATGCGCAAACGCACATCCGCATTCTATCCGGACTCTACGGGCTATTGCGTCCGCTGGACCTGATACAGCCCTACCGACTGGAAATGGGTACGCCGCTGAAGACGTCACGCGGCAATAATCTGTACGCCTTCTGGGGACGGCTCATCACCGATGCTTTGAACCGTGAGCTGGAGGCTCACAAGACGCGCGTACTGGTCAACCTCGCTTCCGAAGAATATTTCAGGTCGGTCAAGGCGTCCTTGATGGACAGTGTAATCGTCACGCCCGTTTTCGAGGACTGGAAGGATGGCCGCTATAAGGTGATCTCATTCTTTGCGAAGCGTGCCCGCGGCCTGATGGCGCGCTATGCGGCTCAGAAACGACTCAAACGCGCGGAGAGCCTGAAGAACTTTGACCTCGAGGGTTATGCTTTCGATGACAGCGCGTCGAATGATACAAGCTGGATCTTCCGTCGCAAGGTGACGCGGTAATTCAGGTTCTTATGAAAGCAGACCTGTTACCAGATGCGCCACCAGGATTTTTCTATGCGGCGGCTCCCGTTCAGGTAGGCGCTGTTCGGATAATTTAAACGCAGAACGCGCTCGGTGTCGTCGCGCAGGTCATGGAGATTCAAGGCATCGTAGCTTTTCATCATGATGAAAAGTCCTTCTTCGACGGCCGGGTTTTCCTGGTAGTCACGCACGGCGGCTTGCGCACGGTTCAGGGCAGCAACATAGGCGCCGCGACGGAAGTAGTAGCGGGCGACGTGAACCTCGTATTTTGCAAGGGCGCCGATCAGATATTTCATGCGGCCGAGCGCATCCGGTGTATAGCTGCTGCCGGGAAATCTCTCGACCAGCAGCTTGAATGCCTCGAAGGAATCTCGCGCTGCCTTGGGATCTCTTTCGCTGGGATCCTGATGGGAAACGAAATCCAGCATGCCGAGGCGATCGTTGAAATTGATCAGGCCGCGCAAGTAGTACATGTAGTCGACCTTCGCGTGGTTGGGGTGGAGTTTGATGAAACGGTCCGCCGCCGCAACCGCTTCTTCCTTGTTGCCTTGGCGATAGTAGGCGTAGGCAACTTCCATCTGCGCCTGCTGCGCATACACACCGAAGGGATAACGCGATTCCAGGCGCTCGAAGTTTTTTATTGCCGACTCATAGCGAGCCGCTTCCATGTCGTCACGAGCCTCACTGTATAATTTCTCGGCCGACCATTTCGCCGATTCATCCTCTTTGGATCCGAACATTCCGCATGCCGACAAGGGCAGCAGCAAGGCGAAGACCAGGTACTTCAATGATTTCATGTGCATGGCTTTTTGCGGTAGGGCGCTTGATCAACCGCTGATTATATCCGATGGCAATTTCCAATACGGCCGGGCATGAAACCCGAATGTCCGATGATGACTACGACGACGCCGACGTCGCTACCCGCTCACCGCTGACGCCTCTGGTGCTGCGCATTCCCGATGACGCGGCAGGCAACCGTTTGGACAAGGTGCTGTCGGGTCTCATGCCGCAATTTTCGCGCGGCCGCATCCAGAAGTGGATGGAAGACGGCGCAGTGGTCATCGACGGACGCGCGGCCACGCTAAGAGAAATCGTACTAGGCGATGAAGAGGTGGTGGTGCGGCCGCAGGCTTCGGCCGAGGAGAACGCCTATCAGCCCGAGGCGCTTGATCTGTCGGTGGTGTTCGAGGACAAGGATATCGTTGTCATCGACAAGCCGGCTGGCATGGTGGTGCATCCCGCTGCAGGTAACTGGTCGGGCACCTTGCTGAACGGCTTGCTGCATCATTATCCATCTATCGGTGGTGTGCCGCGGGCCGGCATTGTGCATCGCCTGGACAAGGAGACCAGCGGACTGATGGTCGTCGCCAAGACCAACGAGGCGCATGTGAGCCTGATAAGGCAACTGCAGGCGCGTACCGTCAAGCGGGAATATCTGGCGCTCGTATGGGGCAACCCGCCCTCGCATGGAACCGTTGATGCGCCGATGGCCCGCCACCCGCGCGACCGCGTCAAGATGGCAGTATCGACAAGTAATCTTGCAAAGCCGGCAGTCACACATTACGAGCGGGTCGCCATAGGTACTATCGACGCCAAAACCGTCACCCTGCTGAGATGCACGCTCGAAACCGGTCGTACCCATCAGATTCGGGTGCATATGCAGTCGCTCGGCTTCGCGCTGGTCGGCGACCCGCTCTACGGTAAAGCGCACCTGGCAAATATCTTTCCCCGCCAGGCCCTGCATGCC
>JAQSWC010000115.1 GCA_029266815.1 Paucimonas sp. | reverse complement strand
GACACCTTGCGTACGGTATTGCTGGTTTTTGCCATCAATGCACTGGTCGCCCTGATTTCGCCGTTGCGACCGAAAATCGAGAAAATCGCTGCCGAGTCGAAGTCTGAATCCGACGCAGACATGGAGGCGGCATGAGCGTGCGCGCTCATCAGCAGCCTGTGCTCGGTATCTTGGGAGGAATGGGCCCGCTGGCGACGGCGGATTTCATCACCAAGATGACCCAGGCTCTGCCGGCCAAATGCGATCGCGATCATATTCCCTGGATCACGCTGAGCCAGCCGGGCATACCGGACCGCAGCGAATCGATCCAGAGCGGCAGCGATGCTCCCTTGCCCTATCTCACCAGCGGCGTGGCTTGGCTTGCGGCTCAGGGTGTGAGCCAGATCGTCATACCCTGCAACACCAGCCATTTCTGGTACGAGCAGATGCAGGCCGCTTCGGCGGTTCCCATTCTTCATATCGCCGATGCAGCAGTAAACGAACTGAAAAAAACCAGCCTGCCCGAAGCCGGCCCGGTGGCATTGCTTGCTACGCGCGGCACAGTGAGGACAGGCATTTACGCCGGCAGGCTGAAATCAGCCGGCTACCGCGTCGTGGAACTGGACGACGAGGAGCAGACGACTCTGGACAACATCATCCACTGCGTCAAGGCAGGAGACGTTGCTCCTGCACGAGAGCGGATGCAGCGGCTGGAAGCCGCGTTGCACGGAAAAGGCGTGAAAATGGCAATTCTCGGCTGTACGGAACTGCCGCTTGCCCATGACCGCCGACAGCCTGCGTTGCCGGTCATTGATACTTCCCTCGCGCTTGCGAAGGAAGCACTGAGACGACTCGGTTATCTCGAGTTGGAAAAAGCGGGAGAATAGACGGGATCAGCTGGCTTTAGCACTCCATTGCTTGGCCAGTTCAGACGAAGGCTGCTGCCCCAGGAGTCCACGCGAATAGACATCCGCGAGACGCCGCATTGCCGGCACATGGCCACCCTCAGCTGCCTTCTTCAACCACGCAAAGGCTTGTGCATTATCCTGCGGCACGCCTTTGCCCTGCTCGTAAAGACGCGAAAGGTTGAGGCGCGCCAGCCCCGAACCCTGTTCCGCCGCGCGAAGGTACCATGCCGCAGCGGCCGAATAATCCTTTTCTACGCCGCGACCTTCGGCCATCATGAAACCGAGGTTGTTCTGCGCCATGGCGAAATTCTTCTCGGCCGCCTTGCGGTATAGCGATACTGCCATTGCGTCGTCACGCGCTACGCCTTTGCCGCGTGCATAGAGAAATCCCAGGTTTGCCTGCCCAGCCGGCAAGCCCTGATCGGCTGCCTTGTGATACCACTCGGCCGCCTGCACCGGATCAGCGGGCACGCCGCGGCCCTGTTCGTACATGGCGCCGATATTGTTCTGAGCCTGCGCATCGCGCTGCTCCGCAGCTTTCCGATACCATTTCATCGCCTCGGCAAAGTCCCTTGAAAGACCCTTGCCCTCTTCATAGAAATACCCTACCGAGGTTTGCGCAGGAGCGAATCCCTGCTCGGCCGCCTTGCGGTACCACGCCAGCGCTTTCTGGTAATCGACCGGAACGCCCTGGCCCTTTTCGTACATGATTCCCAGGTAGTTCTGCGCATTTGCCACGCCTTTCGCGGCATCCGGAGAAAACTCCTTGAGCGCAGCCTTGTAATTTCCACTGTCGTACGCTGTCTTTCCTGCATCCACATCCGCATGCGCCAGACTGGCTGTGCCCGCCAAACTTGCGGCCAACGCCAATCCTGTCAAGTACTGTTTCATCTAATTTTTCCTCATAAAGGGTGTGGTACACCACAAGTTTTAGCGACGCGTCTTATTCTGTAACAAATTTCTTGAAAAAAATAGTTCTTCAAGTAAAAATGGCACTCCGTTATCTCATGTTTCCTGTTGAGCGTTGAAACTGGCAGTTTCAGGGATAGCAAAACCATAGCAATCAATTCTCATCAAGGGAGACTCACATGCAACTGCGTAACCTGAAAAACAAATTTTCCCTCCGCCAAGCCGGCCAGGGCATGACCGAATACATCATCATCGTGGCCCTGATCGCAGTTGCAGCTATCGGTGTGTATAGCATGTTCGGCCAGACCATCCGCGGTCAGGTATCGGGCCTGGCAGGCGAAGTCGCCGGCACCGGCGCTGCCGACGGCAAGAAAACTGCTGCGGACTCTGCCAAGAATGCTCAGACAAAAGCGGCCGAATCCAAGGGCATGTCGAGCTACGACTCCGGCAACAAATAATTTCCGGTCCTGCTGCGCCTGACATTCGCATGGCTTCCCGGTCATGCGAATGGATGGCATTTGCATTCACCACACGCCTTCACTCCGGAAGGGTGCCATGTTGTTTCCGCCATCGTTGATGCGTCAGCGCGGTCAAGCGCTGGTGTTTTCCCTCATCACCGTTTCCATCATCTTGCTCGTGATGGTGTCCATGTACACCATGGGCCAGCAGAGCATCGCCAAGATGAAGCTGCAGAACACGGCGGATGCCGCTGCCTATAGCGCGGTGATGGCGGAGGCACGCGACTACAATTTCAGCGCCTATACCAACCGGGCCATCATTGCCAATCAGGTGGCCGTCGCCCAGGTAGTAGGATTGACCTCATGGGCGCGCAACTACTCCGCCACCTACAACGGCCCCGCTTCCTGGCTGCCGCAGACCCTGGCGTCAATGGGCGGACCGCTTGCCAAGATATTGTGGGAAGTGCCGGTCAAGGTCTATAAGCCTGCGTCCAAAACCTTTGGCAACGTCATGAACAGCGCGGGACCCATCACAGTCAAGGCCCTCGATATCCTGATCGACGTTCTCAGCGTCGCGCAAACGGTGTACCACTACGCGACGATTCTTACCGTGGCACAGACCATCGGTCTTTCGCCGGCAGCGGTACTGGACAAGATCGCCGGCATCGATACCTCCGACAGCGCAGTAGGAGACCTGCTTTCTTTCAATGATTCCTACAACATCGTCAAGCTGAACGACCCCAACGCCCAACTGAGCACGCCGGGCGTTGTGGCGGCACTGATACACCTGGTGCAGTGGTACAGCTTCACCGAAAAGAAAGATCCGAACACGACCAACAAGGACGGCCTTCAGGGCGACCGCATGGCGCGGGTCACCATCGATTCGCTGGACGGATTCTCGCAGAACCGCAGCACCAAGAACGGCGGCCCAGCGAACAATTTTCCCGAAATGATGTACCTGACGCCTTTCGTGGTCGACCCCACCCGTTTCATTCCCTACCAGATCGGCGCGGCGTTGATGTATCTGTGGCACCGCGGCGGCACCGAGCTGAAACTGAATGCAGGCAAGAAGAAAACCTGGAGCGCGATGGATGCCACCGGTTTCTTCGGCCTGCAAATGTTCTGGATCAGTATCCTCGGCATTCCCATTCCCATACCGATTCCCTTCCCTTTCATTCCGATGGGCTGGGGCGCGGCGCAGGCCGGCGAAACCAGCAACCTGAATGCGAACAACAACTTTGGCACCACTGCGGCCAATGCCTACGGCGGCGTGTACGACAACGTCAATACCGCCGGTGCCGCAGCAATCCAGCGTGGCAAGGGCGCAGGCAGCACCATGAATACCAAGTCGGGACTCCGCACCTATTTCGATATCAAGAAAGTCGACAAAGATGCGCTTACGGGTCCGGCGCTGATCGTGGAAGTGGAAAAAGGCGACGGCAGCATCCCGACCAGCAACGCAGTTTCGGGCGGCCAGTTCACGCTGACCAACGGCACACAGAGCGGCTACATGCGCGCGCTGTCAAAAGCCAACGTCTATTTCGCGCGCCCGTCAAAGCTGTGGAAACGCGCAGACAACAAGACCGAGCTCGGCAGTCTCTATAGCCCCTACTGGCAGGTCCGTCTTGCGCCGAGCGGATTCGGCGAGCAGTTCGCCTCGATGACCTATCACCTATGGTAAACATGCGCCTTCACAAGCTGTCTCGCGGACAGGCCATGGTCGAGCTGGTGATTGCCGCCGGCTTGGTGCTCGTACCGCTGTTTCTGGCAGTGCCGCTGCTCGGCAAATACCTGGACATGCGCGCTTCCGCTGTGCAGACCGCTCGATATGCGGCGTGGGAACGCACTGTCTGGTACGGTGGCGATGCAGCCACCTCGCTGGGCTGGCTCGGCGTCAGCAAGAAATGGCAGGCCAATGCGAAAACCGATGCCCAGATAAGAAACGAAGTCGGCGTGCGCCTTCTGTCCGAAACCACCGCCAGCGATTCCTTCACCAGCAGCGACCGCAGTGCAGGCAGTTTCAAGAACGGTACGAAAACCCTGTGGCAGGACCGCAAGGGCCAGCAGTTCCTGGCCAATTACAGCGACATTCAGAACACCATCGGCAATGAAAAAGCTCCCGGCACGCTCAACCTGATCTTGCAGCCGATCGCCGATCTCGCCGCCACGCTGGGTCCCTTTGTGCTCGAAACGAAAGGCGAGTACTCGGCGACGGTGACCGTCAAGATCAAGGACATCGACACCAGCAGCTTCCTCGCCAAAACCTCCACCAAGAGTTTCAGCGAGACCAACGTATTGCTGGCCAACGGCTGGAGTGCGGACGGCCCTGCGGATGTCAGCAAGACCAGCGTCAAGCAGCAGGTCAAGGGCCTAGTGCCGACCACCATCGTCAACGCCGAAGTCGCTGGCGTGAACGTGATGGAATATGTATTGAAGATCCTTTCGGTGTTCCTGCCCGAAGTATCGAAACTCGAACCCGGCAAGATCGAACCGGAAAACATTCCGGCGGACCGCAAGAAATGACGCGCACCCGTCCCTATAGCCGTGCATGCGGTGCGTTCCTTGTTTCGGTAGCGGCCTCCTGCATATTTCCGGCAGGCGCCATGGCCGAGGAAATCGATTGCCCCACATTCGCAGAACCCAAGGCAAAGCTGCAATGGGTGGCGCCTTACATGATCTTCAACGGCGTGCCGATGAGCATCAAGCGATTCGACAGTGAACAGACGCCTGCCGACATTCTTTCTTTCTACCGCAAGGCATGGAGCAGCGTGCCCGGCCAGGTCCCCCAGGAGTACATGAGCGGGCCGTGGCAGACCATTGCCATCATGCGAGGACGATGCTTCTTTACCGTGCAGGTCCAGCCGGCGGGTATCAAAGGTTCTACTGGCCTACTGAGCGCCACCGAAGTGCAGGCCAGGCCTCGTGTGTCCATGTCGGCGCTGCCGATGATGTCCGGCAGCACGGTGGTCAACGATATCGACCATCGCGACGAAGGCAAGAGCGGACGCACGATGGTGATCACGAATACCTTTTCCGCAGAAGCCAATGCCGATTTCTACCGGCAGCAACTGAGCGATCAGGGCTGGAAAGCAATCAGCAGCGCGCACATGAAGACCAAAAAAGGGCCGGGCATCACACTGGTCATGAAACGCGGCATGGCGGAAGCAAACCTGTCGATCACGCGCCGCGGACAGAACACCGTGGTGCTGGCCAACCTGGTAGAGAACCCATGATCAGGATCATGCGCCCTTCCCTTTCGCGTCCGGTATCCAGGCGGCGCATGCGCGGCCAGTCCTTCCTTGAATACATCGTGGTGCTCTCGGTCGGCGTGCTGGTGCTGGTGAGCGGAACCGATCCGCCGATACAGAAACTGGCGCGCGCCATCCGCGACTACTACACCGATTATTCATTTGCCATTTCGGTATCGTCGATGCCGAACTGTTTTTACGATGGAAGCGCAGGCCCGGTTTCCTATAGCGTCGACAAATGCATAGATGTGAAGGACCCGGAGTGGCCCGTGGACATCTCGTTCGATTGAATCAAAACTGTATTACAAGATAGCCGGTATCACTTTTAGGGAGTCACCATTGTCATGCAACGTCCCAATATAAAGATAAACAAGACCTGGGCGATGCTGATCGTCGCCGTCGTGCTCAGCCTGCTGACCGCGTGGCTGACGATGCAGTATCTTCAGCATCGCGAACAGAATCTCGAGGCGGAGATCAGGGCCAAATCCGAGGAAGGAGCCGGGGCCAAGATCGCCGTGGTGGTTCCGACTACGGAACTGCCGCCTGGCGCTACGCTGGACGAAAGCGTCGTTGCGGCGCGCAACGTCTCGTCCGATTTTGTCTATGACGACACGATCACGGTTGCCGAGTTCGACACTTACAAAGGCCAGGCGCTGCTGCGGGGCGTACAGCGCGGCAAGCCGCTGCGCAAGGCCGACGTGCGCGAAATATTTGCCGACTTCTCCGGTTCGCTGAAGCCAGGCAAGCGCGCCATGACGATAAGCGTGGACGAAATCAATTCCATTTCGCACATGGTCGAACCCGGCAACATGGTCGACCTGATGCTGGTGCTGCCGGTCGGTGACGCCGCCATGCCGACCCAGACCGTGGTGCCTTTCCTCGACCAGATCGCGGTGCTGGCGACGGGCCAGAAAGTCACACAGGACGATCCTGCCGATCCCGCATCGGGCGAACGCCGCCGCACCTACAGCACAGTGACTCTGGAAGTTACCCCGACCCAGGCGGCGCGCCTGTCGCTGGCACTGGAACTCGGCAAGATCCGCGCCGTGCTGCGCAACGAGAAGGACAAGCAAGAGGT
>JAQSWC010000114.1 GCA_029266815.1 Paucimonas sp. | reverse complement strand
ATATTAATGAGTGCGAGCAGCGCTACGGCATTGAAGCGGTGGAAACGCTGCTGGACTCCTGTCATGCACTGCAAAGCTATGGGGTGGACCGCTACAAACGCCCGGCAAAGTTGTCTTTGGCCAAGGAGCGCGAGCGCCAGAAGGAGCGCGAGGAATATCTTCAGTCGCAAGTGAATGACTTGTGGCGAACGCTTCCCAAGCGGGATGAAGAGGCCGCCAAGGAAAAGAACAATCGCTTTCCGGCCGAGCCACAGGAAAACATTCTATATTTCATCGAGAAGTACGCGCCACTGCTGGATCCGTGGCAGCGCGAGGTGGTGCGCATCGTGCGCAAGATCTCCCAGTATTTCTATCCGCAGCGCCAGACCCAGGTAATGAACGAAGGCTGGGCTACGTTCTGGCACTACACCATATTGAATAAGCTGTACGACGAAGGAATCGTCGGCAACGGCTTCATGATGGAATTCCTGCAGAGCCACACCAACGTGGTCTACCAGCCGCCCGTCACCAGCAAGTATTACAGCGGCATCAACCCGTATGCGCTGGGTTTTGCGATGATGCGCGACATCCGCCGTATCTGTGAAGAGCCGACGGAGGAGGACCGCGCCTGGTTTCCGGATATTGCCGGCAGCGATTGGCAAAAGACCTTGGACTTTGCGATGCGCAACTTCAAGGATGAAAGTTTCATCGCGCAATACCTGTCACCGAAACTGATCCGCGATTTCCACTTCTTCACTGTGCTGGACGACGACAAGGATGAGAAGCTCAGCGTCTCGGCAATCCATGACGATAGCGGCTATCGCTACATCCGCCAGAAGCTTGCTGAGCAGTACAACCTTGGTAATCGCGAGCCCAACATCCAGGTATGGTCCGTCGATACCCATGGCAACCGGGCAATGACCTTGCGACATACCCAGTTTCAGCGTCGACCGCTTAATCCTCAGACCGAGGAAGTGCTGAAGCATGTCACTCGCCTGTGGGGTTTCGACGTGCATCTGCAGACTGTCGATGCGAACGGCGAAGTGCTGTCGACCGTTGAATGCAAGTCCGAAAAGCGCCGCCGTACATAAACATACGCACATAAAAACTATTCAGTCTGTGCCTTTCCACAGGCACAGACATTGCATTTCATTTCTTCAAGTGCTCCGCCGCCAGACAATTGCAGCC
The DNA here is from genome assembly GCA_029266815.1 of Paucimonas sp. Lineage (GTDB taxonomy): Bacteria > Pseudomonadota > Gammaproteobacteria > Burkholderiales > Burkholderiaceae_D > JAQSWC01. The sequence continues at coordinate 8,482 of JAQSWC010000114.1, read as the reverse complement.
CATAAAGGCATCGGCTGTAAATTTTGCAAGCCTTGCCGGTAGCTTCTTCTCTTTTCCTTCTTTTTTACCGATTCCTGGCGTGAGACAGGGCGATCTGCCGCTTCATTCCACAGCAGGCATGCTGCTTGCAAGCGAAGCCGGGCACGTCTAAGCCTGTAGATGTTCGGCATTTGCCAATCAAAAAGGAGAAATCGCATGTTGGAACTTAAATTCAAGCCCAGTTGCATGGCCGCAGCATTAAGCCTGGTGGCAGCTACAGCTTTCGCCACTGCCGCGCAGGCACAAAGCACTTCATCCACATCATCAGCCACGTCGCCAAGCAGCTCGCAGAGCACGTCGCAATTCGGTACCCAGTCCTCCGAGCAGTCGTCCACCTCGAGCACGGACCGCCAAAGCGGCATGTCGAGCACCGGTCCGATTGATTCTTCCGGTGGCACGCAAAGCGGCGCCAGCCAATCGTCTTCCGGCATGACCGGCGCAGGCACCAGCTCCACCACACCGAGTTCCTCGGGCACGTCTTCCACAGGTGCCAGCGGTACGACAAGCACTACGGGCGCCACCGGTACTACCGGCGCAAGCAGCCCGACCATGACCGGCAGCTCCACATCCAGCAATACCCAGACTAGTACCAGCACCCAGACCTTCACGCAAGGCAAGCTGGGCGCCTCAGACCGCCAGCTTGTGCGCCAATTGGCCTATGCAAACCTGGCTGAAATCGAAGCAGGAAGATTGGCTCAAAGCAAGAGCACCAACGATCAGGTCCGCTCGTTTGCGCAACAGATGATCGACGACCATACCCGCGCCCTGCAGCAACTGCAACAGCTTGCTGACGCCAAAGGTATTACTCTGCCGACCAAGCCGAATGAAAAGCATCGTGCGCAGGCTGCGCGCCTGAACAAGTTGTCCGGTGACGCGTTCGATCGCCAATATCTGGCCAATTCCGGGCTAAGCGACCATCGCAAGACTCACGCTCTGGTATCCCGCGTGCAATCCACTGCCAAGAACTCGGAGTTGAAGCAACTGGCCGCTAACCTGCTGCCGAACATTGACCAGCATCTGCGCCTGGCCCAGCAAGTCCATGCTTCGCACGAAAGTTCAACCGGCTCCAGTACAGGCGGCAGCTCGACGTCGGGAAGTTCATCTTCGACGCCTAGCGGATCGTCGGGCATGAGCGGAAGCCAATCCGGCACCAGCGGAAGCGGCGCTACCGACTCCACCGGTTCATCGCCCTCCAGCAGCTCGAGCACCTCTCCGTCCACCAGCACGGGAACATCGTCGAGTAGCAGCAATTCAAGCAACCCGGCTTCTGGCACCAGCAGTTCCAGCAGCTCGCGTTAAGCCCGGCTGAACTTCAGCAGGCCCAACGACAACGGCCACGTCCCTTAAGGAACGTGGCCGATGTTTTTGGTATTTTTGGGATTGAGCGAACCGGAACAACACGGGCTGGCATGAATGCCAGAATGAAAGCGATCAAGTCCTCACCCGTGTTTCCTGATCGCGCACTCAGAGCTGTTGAGCGTCGTCCGCCACGTGCTTCAGCGCTTCGTTCTGATGGGACTGCACCTTGCCTTTGTGCTTGAGTACCTGCCGGTCCAGTTTGTCGGTCATGCGGTCGATCGCCGTATACAAGTCTTCGGCATAATCCTCCACGTGGATCACATTGCCCTTGATTCTCAGATTCACCTCGGCACGCTGCCTTTTGTCTTTTTCGGATGGCTGTTCCACGCCAAGTATCACTGCAATCTCGATAATCTGGTCAAAGTGCCGAACCACGCGCTCCATCTTGTTTTCCACATATTCACGCAGGGCGGGACTTACATCGACATGATACATCGACATGATGTCCGGTAATCAGCAAGTTCATAAAAGCCTTTCGATAATCAAAAAAATCATACGGTCTCATGAAGGATAATGCCATATTGAGACGCGCAACGGACCCCGAGGGTTCAAGGCTCCACTTCCAACCGTTTCCCAACGCTACCATGTCTACCCGAACCCTCCAGATCGACGATGCACTTTACGACTATCTGCTGAATGTTTCCCTGAGGGAGCATCCGCTGTTGACCGAGCTGCGCGCTGTAACCGCAAAGCATGTTTACTCGCAAATGCAGATTTCTCCCGAGCAGGGCCAATTCATGGCCTTGCTGGTACGCTTGTGCGGTGTGCGCCGCGCCGTGGAGATCGGAACATTTACCGGCTACAGCGCCTTGTCGGTGGCGCTGGCCCTGCCGGAAGACGGCAAGCTCATCGCTTGCGACATCAGCGAGGAATTCACTGCAATCGGCCGGCCATTCTGGCAGCGCGCCGGTGTCGCCGGAAAAATTGATCTTCGGATCGGCCCGGCCATGGCCACGCTGGACAAGTTGCTGTCTGCCGGATCGGCAGGAGAAGTCGACTTCATTTTCATTGATGCCGACAAAGGCGCGTATGACGAATACTACGAACGTTGCCTGCAACTGATCCGTCAGGGCGGCCTCATTGCCTTCGACAATACCTTATGGGGCGGCAAAGTGGCCCATGCCGCCGCGGACGACGACACCCGCGCGATACAAGCCTTGAACCGCAAGCTGCATGGAGACGAGCGCATCGATTTGTCGCTCGTGCCGATCGGAGACGGGCTGACCCTCGCGCGAAAACGCTGATTTGCCTCCTCTGCTGTTGCATTGCCGCGAAGACTTTTCGCCTCGGGCCGTGACAGCTTGACCATGCCTGGCCACGATGGCAAAGTGGGATATCGAGTCTCACCGCAGGTGGCAGGTGGAAACAACCCGGAAAATCCTGGTGGTTGTCGACGGCGACGACGAGCAGCGCGCCTTGCGTCATGTGCTCGCCTCGGCGGAGTTCGGCTGGGAAGTCGAATGCTGCGATAGCGGAAGCTCCGCGCTGCCCAAGGTGGCCGAATTGAAACCCGACTGCATCGTGCTTGACTATCGTTTGCCCGATATGAGCGGGCCGGATTTTTTCCAGGCATTGAAAGCGGCGCCCGCCTTCCGCGAGCGCGACACCATTCCCGTCATGATGCTGATCAGTCCGCATGACGAGACGGCGGTGGCAGACGCTGTGCAATCCGGCGTGGAAGATTATCTCTTCAAGGATGCGCGCGGAAATTTTCTTGCGCTGTTGCCCCCCGTGCTCAGGCGCGCGCTGCGCGAACGCGAGATCATCGAGGAAAGGGAAAGCACCAAGGCAGCCCTTTCCAAGTTGGAGAGCCGTTACGAATATTTGTTTCTTGGCGTGGCCGACGGCATCATCATCGCGGATCAGCACCGCATCATCGAATCGACCAATCCCTCCGCTTGCAGGATGTTCGGCTATCAGGCCGGCGAACTGCAGGGGCAGCCGCTGACTCTGCTGATGCAACCGGGCGATCATGTGCTGGTCGGTCATGAATTCGACACTTATCTGAAGACCGGCACCGGCCGCTTCATTGGCCAGGGAGCACTTGAGGTTCAAGGCGTGCGCAAGGGCGGCGAGGTATTCACGCTGGAAGTAGCGATTGATGAAATCGAATTCGATGGTGCGCGCATGTTTGCAGCCGTCATGCGCGATACCACGGAACGTCATCGCGTGCGCCAGCTCGTTCAGGAAAGCGAAGCGCGTTTCCGCACCGCTTTCGACAACGCGCCTGTCGGCATGGCGCTGATTTCACTCGATGGGCAATGGCTCCGCGTCAACCGGGCACTGTGCGACATGCTGGGTTATGACGAACAGGAACTGCTTCACATGTCGTTCCAGGATGTGACCCATCCAGACGATCTCGGCATCGATCAGACTTTCGTGCAGCTTGTCTTGGCCGATCAGTTGAAGAGCTATCAGATGGAAACGCGCTATTTCCACAAGGACGGGCGTGCCATGCCGATCTCGCTGAATTCTTCGCTGGTGCGCGACGAGGAAGGCAAGCCGCTCTACTTCATGGCCAAGATAGAAGACATCACTCAGCGCAAGAAAATGGAAGACGCGCTGTATGCAGAAAAGGACCTGGCGCAAACCACGCTGCAATCGATAGGCGATGCCGTCATCACCGCTGACGCGGCGGGCAGCGTCACCTATCTCAATCCCATGGCGGAGCGCCTGACCGGTTGGAGCAACCGCGAGGCGATAGGGCAGCCGCTGGACCACGTGTTCGTGGTGGTGGATGAAGGCACGCGTGCCGTGGTCGAGAGCCCCGGCACCCGGGCGCTGAAGGATGGAAAAATTTGCGGCGGGTCGGGCAATCTGCTGCTGGTGGCGCGCAACGGGCTGGAAGCGAACGTCGAACCATCGGCCTCGCCCATCCGGGTGCGCGACGGCAGCCTGACCGGTGTGGTGATGGTATTTCATGACGTGAGCGAAGCCCGCGCCCTCAACCGCAAGATCAGTTACCAGGCGAGCCACGATGCGCTGACAGGGCTGCTGAACCGGGTTGAATTCGAGCTGATGGCGACGCAGTTGCTGCAAAGCGCTCGCAGTGCGCACCGGCAGCATGCACTGATGTATCTCGACCTCGACCAGTTCAAGCTTGTCAACGACACGTGCGGACATCTGGCGGGCGACGAACTGCTTCGCCAGTTGGCTACTCTGTTGTCCAGCAACATGCGCAAGTCAGATACGTTGGCGCGGCTGGGCGGCGATGAATTCGGCCTACTGCTGGAGGCCTGCCCGCAGGATCGCGCGATAGAGATCGCGCAGCATCTGATCGACACGGTGCGCGCCTTCCGTTTCGAGTGGGAGGGCAAGCTGTTCGGTGTCGGCTTGAGCATAGGCATGGTGATGGTAAACGATCATTCGCGCGATCTGCAAACGCTGCTGAAAGCGGCGGACGCGGCCTGCTACGCGGCCAAGGAAAAAGGGCGCAACCGTGTCGAACTGTTCCGGCAGGGCGATGCCTCCGCTCCAGAGCAGCCCGCACGCATCGACTGGATATCGCGGCTGCAAAGCGCCGCCGCCGAACATCGTTTCGCGCTTCACTACCAGAAGATCGTCCCGGTTGTAGATCAGCGTGCTTCCTGTCACGTCGAGATCCTGCTGCGCTATCGGGACGAGCAGGGGCGGCTTCTGCTGCCGATGGCGTTTCTTCCCGCGGCGGAGCGCTACGGCTTGCTGGCCTCCATCGATCGATGGGTGGTGCGGCAGACATTGGGAATGGATCCATCCCTCCTGCCGGACGATGCCGCGCTGATTGCAGTGAACATCTCGGGCACATCTCTGGCCGACGGTGATTTCCAGGATTTTCTGAAAGAGGAGTTGCGCGCGAGCCGGATTCCGGTGAATCGGCTTTGCATAGAAATTTCGGAAGCGGCAGCCATCAGCAACCTGCATCGCTCGATCGCTCTGATGCAGATGCTGCGGTCTCTTGGTTGCAGTTGCGCGCTTGATGAGTTCGGGTCCAGCCTGAGTTCCCTTGCTCATCTCAAGTCTCTGCCGGTCGATTACCTGAAGATCAATGGGAGTCTGACCAAAAATCTCACCAACGATCCGGTGGACTACGCCACCCTGGAATCGATCCATCGGATTGCCAAAGTGATGAAGATCCGGACGATTGCGAAATTCGTGGAAAACTATGAAGCCTTGCCGCACCTGAGGCGCATCGGCATCGATTTCGCACAAGGCTTCGCATTGCACGAGCCCGAGCAATTACTGACCAAGGTGGTTGTCTAATTGGCGCGGCTATTGAGACCAGTCTTTCGGGGGCGGCATTTTTTCGCTCAAGGACTTGATAAAGCCTTTTGGAACCTGGCCGCCGTTTTCCTCCGCTTTCCGCAGCTTCGTCCAGGCTTCCGCATAATTGCCTTCCCTGAACAACGATTGCGACCAGCGCAGCCAGGTATTGGCGAAGGTTTCATCCAAGGACGTACTTTCCTTGAATAGATCGTTTGCTCTGCCGAACAGCCTAGCGCGTTCGCTCTTGGATTTGTTTTCGAGCCGGGCTCCCTTGAGTGAATAGGCGATGCCAGCGTCGGTAAGCACAGAGGGCTTCATCTCGGGATCATTGATGAGTTCCAGTGCTTTGTCGAAATACTTCGCTGCGTCGTCAACGTTGCTGCGCGTGAGAGAGACGCGGCCGAATCCCCAGAATGACTGGTAGTTGGCGGGATCGAGCAGCCATGCCTTGTTGAACACAGCAATGGCTGCATTTGCATTTCCTTCGCCCATCAACTGCTCGGCGTTGGCCAGCACGGTTCTGGCTGCTTCTGCACGATTGCCGCCTGCGGCTTCCGTCGCCTGCTTTATGTACTCTTCATCCTCTTGTTTGAGTTTGGCGCTGCGCGCCGCCGCGGGCTGGCCGTACATGGGTATCGAATCGCTCTTGTCCGGCGCCGCTGCCACCCCAAAGGGAAGCAGGCCCAGAAAAACCAGGATGACGGTTCGCGCACTATAAGAAAGAAAGTGGGACATTGAAAGTCTCCTGAACGATACGTCTCGCTTGAGCCGATGGTTGCCACGTAAACGCGATCCTTCCAAATTCATTTAAGCAAATTAAAACGTTCGTGCCAACTTGCAACTGCATAACTGCGGCTTTATTGCACAAATGCGTTATTCCTTTCTCAAGTATTCAGCTGCAAGCATCCTCCATCGTCACTAGTCCGTTCAGAGCTGCCTGACGGTCAGGAAGGAACTTGTCGTGAATATGCTTGCCAATATAGAAATCGTCCTGAGGGGCGGAAGCATGGCAAAGGAGAAAGAGATGAAGCGTGTTTTTGTTGCAGCCGGCATAGTCCTGTGTTTGCCGACGGCATTCTCGCAAGACTTCGGCAACACCGCGGCTGGTACGGCTGACTCTGGAAATCTGCGGACGCCGTCCACCAATTCGGCTCCTGCACCGACTACTGGCTCCACTCCCGACATCTCGAAGTCCGTTGCAAGTCCCAGTGGGGCTGCCGCTCCTGGCACGTCCACTCCTGTCCCTACTAATAATCTTCCCTCGTCGTCTGGCACATCCAGCGGAGCTTCGACGGCATCAGGCGCCGCAGAAGTGGCAGGAGGCGATGCGTCCTTGACTCCAGTGGAGCAGTCGGACCAACCGACGGCGGGATCGCCGTCAGGCCGCAAGACCGCGGGCGGCTATTCTCTGCTGGGCGGAAATATCTATGGAACCGATGGATCGTCGCAGGGCGGCTCTTCGGGCATGCCTGCTACGCCTGCAACAACTGGGTCGGGCGGCGCCGCGTCCGCGCCGCGCACGCCGATTGAACGCCCTGTCGAGGAAAGGCCTTCAACTCCGTCTTCGTCTTCTTCAACGTCGATTTCCACGCCGTCCTCCGCCACGTCGAGCGGCGCGGCTCCCGATACGGCGCGACGCTCCTTCCAGTTCAATGACGCGACCACCTCCGGCTGGTCCCAGATGACTTCAGCCGAACGGGACTCGTACGCGGCGGCCATGCAGAAAATGTCAAACGCGGACGAATGCCGTGCGTTCAACCGACGGCACTGGGCCGAGATGCGGGCTCGAGCTCAGGACGGGGGCACTGCAATGACGCCGCCTTCCAGTGATCCCTGCGCGTCGATCACGTCTTCTTCTGGCAAGTAAGCGTCCGACAGCGGAGTAAAATGGCCGGCTTGCTTCTTCCGGCTGCCCCATGTCGATTGTCCTGTCCACACTGAATGCCCGCTACACCCATGCCTCACTTGGGTTGCGCTATCTCCTCGCCAACATGGGGGAGTTGCAGCCGTCGACGCATCTCGCCGAGTTCGTGATCGGCACAAGGGCAGTCGACATTGTTGAGAAGCTGCTCGCGTACCGGCCCCGCATCATTGGTTTCGGTGTGTATATCTGGAATGTGGAAGAAACCGAAAAGGTGGTCGCGCTGCTCAAGCGCGTTGCGCCACAGGTGAAGGTCGTGCTCGGCGGTCCCGAAGTGTCATATGAAACCGAGCAGCAGGTCATCGCGAAGCTGGCCGATCATGTGGTCACGGGATGGGGGGATGTCACGTTTCCTCGCCTGTGCCGGCAGTTGATTGACGGACCGCCGCCGCTGATGAAGATCATTCCAGGCGAGCAACCGCCGCTAGACGAGATAGTCCTGCCGTATTCGCTGTACAGCGCAGAGGACATCAAGCACCGTACGCTGTATGTGGAAGCGTCGCGCGGATGCCCGTTCAAATGCGAGTTTTGCCTGTCGGCACTCGACAAGACGGCATGGCCCTTCAATCTGGATGCTTTTCTCGAACAACTAGAAGCGCTGCATGCGCGCGGCGCCCGGCTCTTCAAGTTCGTCGACCGCACCTTTAATCTGAACATCAAGTCGAGCCTGCGCATCATGCAGTTCTTCCTGGATAAGCTCGGGGCGACGCCGGACGATCCTGTATATGCGCACTTCGAGGTCGTGCCCGATCATTTGCCGGATGCATTGAAGGAGGCAATTTCCCGCTTCCCGCCTGGTACGCTTCAGTTCGAGATCGGCATTCAAAGCTTCAATCCCTCTGTGCAGACATTGGTCAGCAGACGACAGAACGATGAGAAGGCGGCTGACAATATCCGCTGGCTGCGCGAGCATTCTCATGC
>JAQSWC010000113.1 GCA_029266815.1 Paucimonas sp. | reverse complement strand
TGGCGCCGGTGCTGCCGGAATTCCTGGGCGGTTCGGCCGACCTGACCGGCTCGAACCTGACCAACTGGAAGGAATCGATTCCGCTGCGCGTCAACCAGTGGGGCAACCACATCAATTACGGCGTGCGCGAATTCGGCATGAGCGCCATCATGAACGGCATTGCGCTGCATGGCGGCTATATTCCTTTCGGCGCAACCTTCCTGACGTTCTCAGACTACAGCCGCAATGCCTTGCGCATGGCGGCGCTGATGAAGGCACGTTCCATTTTTGTCTTCACCCACGATTCGATCGGCCTTGGCGAAGACGGCCCGACGCACCAGTCGGTGGAACATGTGTCCAGCTTGCGACTGATCCCGAACCTCGACAACTGGCGTCCGTGCGACACGGTGGAATCCGCTGTGGCGTGGAAAGCCGCTGTTGAGCGCCGCGACGGCCCGACTACATTGATCTTCTCGCGCCAGAACCTGCAGTTCCAGGAGCGCAGCGACGAACAGATCGCGAACGTGGCGCGCGGCGGTTATGTGTTGAAAGACGCGGCCAATGCCAAGGCGATTTTGATTGCCACCGGCTCCGAAATCGATCTCGCCGTGAAAGCGGCTGATGAGCTGGCGAAACAGGGCGTACCGGTGCGCGTGGTCTCAATGCCTTCAACGGACGTGTTCGACCGCCAGGATGCGGCTTATAAGGCGAGTGTGCTTACCAAGGGCCTGCCGCGCGTGGCAGTGGAGGCGGGCGTTACCGCTTTCTGGTACAAGTACGTGGGTCTGGAGGGCAGCGTGGTCGGCATCGATACCTTTGGCGAATCAGCGCCAGCGCCCGTGCTGTTCAAGCATTTCGGCTTCACCGTCGAGAACGTCGTGGCGACCGTGAACCGCGTTCTCGGATAAGGGCATGGTGGTTCCGATCGCGATACGCGAAGCGGTGACAGACGATGCTACCGCCATCGCTGCGGTCAGGGTCGAAAGCTGGCGTGCTTCGTATCGCGGTATTTTTCCCGACGCGTATCTCGATGGCATGCGGATCGAAGACAGCGCCATAATGTGGAAGCGCGTGCTGTCCGTAAGGTCCAAACGCGCGTCGGTTTTCGTGGTGGAACGCGATAGGTTGATCGTCGGTTTCGCCGCGGGCAAAGCGCTGGAGGAGCCGCGTTTCGGCATCGATGCGGAACTGGCGGCATTGTATTTGCTGCCCGATGCGCAGCGGCAGGGGATCGGCACGCAACTGGTGAAATGCGTCGCCCAGTTTCATGAAGCCAAGGGCGCGACGGGCTTGCTTACGTGGGTGCTGTCGGAACACAAGGCCGCAAGACATTTTTATGAGCAACTGAATGCAGAGTTGCTGATCGAGCAGTCCTTTACTTGGGATGAACTCGAACTGATGGAAGTAGGGTATGGCTGGCGAGATCTGCAGGCGCTGGCGAATAGGTGCAGCAAGTGAGTCTTAATGAAAATGTCGCGTGCGGCTTCTTCATTAAGACTCTACCGTTTTGTTGCGTTTTGAATTGACTGTTTGTTCTTTAGGAGAAGACCATGACCATCCGCGTCGCAATCAACGGCTATGGCCGTATCGGCCGTAATATTCTTCGCGCGCACTATGAAGGCGGCAAGAAAAACGACATCCAGATCGTTGCAATCAACGACCTCGGCAATGCCGAATCGAATGCCCACCTGACCCGCTACGACACCGCGCACGGCAAGTTCCCTGGCACCGTCGCGGTCGAAGGCGATCACATGATCGTCAACGGCGACAAGATTCGCGTGTTCGCGCAGCGCAACCCGGCTGAAATCCCGTGGGGCGAACTGAACGTCGACGTCGTGCTCGAGTGCACAGGCTTCTTCACTACCAAGGAAAAGGCATCGGCCCACCTCAAGGGCGGCGCCAAGAAAGTCATCATTTCCGCTCCGGGCGGCAAGGATGTGGACGCGACCGTCGTGTTCGGCGTCAATCAGAACGTGTTGAAGGCGTCGGACACCGTCATCTCCAACGCATCGTGCACCACCAACTGCCTGGCTCCGCTGGTCAACCCGCTGCACACCAAGATCGGCCTCGAAACCGGCTTGATGACCACCGTTCACGCCTACACCAATGACCAGGTGCTGACCGACGTGATGCATGAAGACCTGCGCCGCGCACGTTCCGCCACTCAGTCGATGATCCCGACCAAGACCGGTGCCGCTGCCGCTGTCGGCCTGGTGCTGCCGGAACTGAACGGCAAGCTGGACGGCTTCGCGATCCGCGTCCCAACCATCAACGTGTCGATCGTCGACCTGTCGTTCATCGCTTCGCGCGACACGACCGTGGACGAAGTCAACGCCATCATGAAGGAAGCTTCGGAAGGTGCACTCAAAGGCATCCTGACCTACAACACGGCTCCGCTGGTGTCGGTCGACTTCAACCACAACCCGGCTTCGAGCAACTTTGACGCCACGCTGACGAAAGTTTCCGGCCGCCTGGTCAAGGTTTCGTCCTGGTACGACAACGAGTGGGGCTTCTCCAACCGCATGCTCGATACCACGGTCGCTCTGATGTCGGCGAAGTAATCCTCGTCTCAAGTAGTAGCAAGCCAAGGCGCCCCACTCGTTGGGGCGTTTTGCTATATAGTCGTCCTGCAAATTTTTATCGTTCGGAGAGGCACGATGAAGCGCTGGATAAGAGAAAACAAGGGGTTTTTTCATTTTCATGTTCGGCATGCTTTTCGTGCGGACTACGCTGGCTGACTGGTATGCCATTCCGACCGGTTCCATGTATCCCACGCTGCTCATAGGCGACCGGGTCGTGTCGAACAAGCTAGCCTACGACATCAAGCTTCCCCTGACCGCCATCCGCCTCGCCCATGTGTCCGATCCGCAGCGCGGCGACATCGTGACCTTTTCTTCGCCCATAGACGGCACCCGCCTGGTGAAGCGGCTGGTCGCGATTCCGGGCGATAGGGTGGAAATGCGCGGCAGCCGACTTCTCATCAATGGGATTCAAGCCGAATATCGCGCGACCGGCAGCGACATCGCAGGGCAGATCACGCCTGATTATCCGGAACGCCAACTGGTGTTTGAGGAACAGTACCTGCAAAGCCGGCATTCGATCCTCCTGATGCCTGAGCGGCTTTCATACCGCGATTTCGGTCCGGTAACCGTGCCTGATGGCAAATACCTGATGCTGGGAGACAGCAGGGACAACAGTGCGGATTCGCGCTTTATCGGTTTCGTCCGGCGCGAACTGCTGACAGGACGAGTTGAACGTATTGCTTTCTCGCTGGATGCACAGCGTCACTATCTGCCGCGTTTCGAGCGTGTCCTTTCCAGAACTGAATAAGAAGATCATGTTTGTCACACCGATACGCTGGGGAATTCTCGGCACCGGCCTGATTGCCGCAGAGCTTGCGACTGCGTTGAAGGCCATGCCCGATGCCGACATCGTTGCGGTCGGTTCCCGCACCACTGCGTCAGCCGATGCCTTCGCCGACCGTTTTGGCATTCCCCATCGTCACGCGAGCTACCGCGATCTTGCGCATGATCCGGACGTCGACATCGTGTATGTCGCTACGCCGAACACGCTTCATGCCGAAAATTCTCTGATGTGCCTGAACGCGGGCAAGCCGGTGTTCTGTGAAAAGCCTTTTACCGTCAATGCAAAGGAAGCTGAGGAAGTCATTCGCATAGCAAAGGAGCGAAAGCTGTTCCTGATGGAGGCGATGTGTACTCGCCATATGCCTATCGTCAGAGAAGCAAAGCGGTTGATAGAGGAGGGTGCGATCGGCGATGTACGCATGATGCATGGCGACTTCGGCATGGCCACCAATCTGGACCCGGATCATCGGTTAATGAATCTTCGAATGGCCGGCGGGGTGCTGCTTGATGTCGGCATCTATCCGCTCTCGCTGGCTTCCTATTTGCTGGGGCCGATAGAAGATGCGGTCGCTACCGCCTATATTGGCAAAACAGGCGTCGATTATCAGATTGCTGTCAGCATGCGGCATGGCGAGGGCCGGGTGTCCGCCTTGACGGCTTCACTGGAGGCGAGGTCGCCGCACGAGACTGTCATTATGGGGACGAAAGGCCGCATCCACCTGAAATGGCCGGCCTTCAAGGGCGACAAGCTGACTCTGGTGTTGGACGGCGGCGAGTCGCGAGAGATACATATGCCCTATGAAAGCAACGGTTATCAGTTCGAGCTGTCGGATGCGATGCAATGTCTTCGCGAGGGACGAAGCGAGAGTGCAATCATGCCGCTGGATGAAACGCTGGCCCTGATGCGCATCATGGACAGGATTCGCGGGCAGATAGGGTTGCGCTATCCCGGCGAATAGCCCGCCGTACCGGGGCTATCCCCACTGGTCGTCCGCCGCCGGGCGCGTCCCGGCTGCTTCCTTGATCAATACGTTACGGGGTGCGGAACACCGAAGTCGCGTCCTGGCCGGTCCTGGTTTTCCATTGCGTGTAGCTCAATACCTGCCCGCTGAAGTTGGCAAAGGCGGGTGAGGAGCTGGTGTAATCGTTGGCGTCATAGATCCCGAACTGCGCGACCGAGGTTGCTCCCAGCGAGCTGCTCAGTCGATAGGTCTGCTCACCGTTCAATGAAGAGAATACATTATTACGGACCGTGTTATTGCGGACGGATGCGGTTGAGCCGCCCTCGGCCATCTGGATATGCGCCTGCACGCTTTTCGAGAAGCGATTCCCGGTGATGAGGTTGTTGAAGCCGTTATGGATCTGCATGCCGTTGAAATTGCTCTCCACTGTATTGTTTTTGATGGTGACGGCATTTGCGGCATTGTCGAGATCGATGGCCCAGGTCAGCCTCTGCATAGCGCCGACGTTTGAAATCCGGTTGCCCTCTATGAGAGTGTTGAGCGGCAGCTTGTCGGGCGCATGAACGTAAATCCCGCCGCAATCGGTGAGGACCGTGCAAGACGCATCCACGGTATTGTTCGACACCGTTGCGTTCCTGAACACGCGTATGCCGTTGTTCCCGGAACGGAGCACGATGTTGTTGAGGACTTTCGAACCGTCCGCAACCGTGAGGTTGATGGCCGAGTGGGCATTGGTTGGCATGCCGGTCACCCCGCTGGAATCGATCAAGGAGTTCTGAATGGTTTCCGCACCGCCTCCCCATTTCACGGCGATGGCGTCATGGCGCGAACGTAGCAGGGTTGATCCATCCACGTACAGCCCTTTGCCCCCTGAATTCAGTATTCCGTTATTCGAAGAGTTCACGATTTTCGTATCGATGATGCGCAGGTTGGTTGCACCCAGGGCATTGACCCCGTTGGCGCCTCCATACAAGGTCACGCCCGATAAGGTTACGTTTATGGAATTGCGAGCATCGACAACGTCTACATTGGGCGCCGCTACGACGCGTTGTGCCGGCGCCTGGCCGTCCGGCATCCAGATGTAGAGCCGGCCATTTTCCATCGCCCATTCGCCGGGTTCATCCAGCATCCATAGTTTTCCTTCGAGGTAGAAGTTGGGCTGTCCGGAAAGGCCATATCCGTCAAACGAAATATTGCCTGTGCTCGCTAGCGTCATTGTCGTGCCCGCATGTGCCGTAACCTTGCGAGCCTCGATCGACCAGCCATGTGCGCGAAAAAGAAGAGTGGCGCCGATGACATCGATATTCGGTAATGCAAAGGACAGCGTGGTCGACGTGGTGGACGCGGCCTTTGCCCAAACCTGCGCTGCACTGGGCCAGTGCGCGAGCGGCATGGGTTGCCCGTCGATCAGCACCTGGGTGGCGTCAAACGGGATCGCGGCTGAGTAGATATTTCCCTTGAATGACGTCCAGCCGCTGACCGCTCGGGCTGTCGTGATGACGGCATTACCACAGGTGCCAGAAGTCTTTACGGTGATGTTCGACTTGCGGTTCAGGGAAAGGCCGCCTGCATAGATTTTGCCGCATTCAAGCTGCACGGTGCCGCCGTCCAGGATGCTCGCTGGCAGCGTCAGCATCGGTATGTTCAAGTCCGGCGGTGAGAATGCCGTCGAGGACGCCTGCGCAGAAGCAGGGGGTTGGATCACCGGTGCGGCGGTATCTGCAGCCGTCTCTTCTGGAACGCTTGTCGATGTACTTCCTGAAGCGGTCGATGCTGCCGAAGTTTGTTCTGGAGCCGAAGTGGTCGGGCCACCCGTTCCGCCGCACGCTGCAAGCAGGCAGGCGCCGCAGACGAAGGTCGTACAAAGTTCGGAGATACGTATACGTAATGTCATGACGATGTGAGGTTCCCGTCCCTGACGAAACCTTTGTTGTTGAGGAACTGCATGGATTTCAACATTGAGCTTTCAACCCGGCAATGCAGAACTGGAAAGTTGTGTTCAGAAATCACGCACGAATCAGTAAGAGATGTAGCGCGATGTAACTTTCCCGCCGGATTATTGTTGAAACCTTATGAAGGGGGGGCATACGTGTGGACACGCGTTAACACTGGAAACATTTGATGACGAGTCGAACTAAAACAGGATTAGGATCCTATGAACCAGTTTTTGCTACGTAATAACTAGCGATTTGCAAATTGGACAACAAACCTTAAGTCATTATTTTTTTGCGACGCAGACTAGCTCTAAGTGCGCCTTGCTCTCTGTATTCATGTTGCGAATTCGTGAGGTATTTTTATAGTCATGAGTGCAAGACGTTTTTATCATTGAAGTAATTCCTGCGAGCAAGCTACAATGAAT
>JAQSWC010000112.1 GCA_029266815.1 Paucimonas sp. | reverse complement strand
GGCAAGCCGCCTGAAGGCTGAATACGGGAGCGCCTATCGACGATACGCGGAGGGTTCCGTTCCCTTCTTTTGGCCGCGAATTCATGCACGGGCGCACTCCAACCTCCCGCAATCTGTGTCCACCAACCGCTCTTAAGAAAGCGAAATCCGGCGGCGCTGCAGCGGTTGCGCTAAACTGCTGCCACCCATCATCGGAATTCAGAAGGAGACAACCATGGCGCAAGGCCCCCAGACACCGAAATACGTGATACCCACTTATGAGTTCGGATTCGTGACCTACCCGAACGAGGCAGCGGTAGGATTCCAGTTCGTCGATCCCAACGGCGATCACGTATTCGTGGCGATTCCAGGCTCTTTCGTGCCTAATCTCGCGAAGCAGCTCAGCGACATGATTGCCGAGGCTCCCGCCATCATGGCCTGGAAGCCGCCCACGCTTCCCGAGTAAACAGGCAGATCATCATAAGAAGCCGGCTTCGGTACGCCGGCTTTTTATTGCCGGGCCGCGGAGCGCGGTGCCGGATACCAAGCCTCCGATGCGGTTACTGCATTTCTAAGTTTTTCCGCGTTCTTCATTGCCCTCTTGATCCTTCCTGCCGGCATACCCGCCGCCACCTTGCGCCCCTCCTCCTTGGCATTCATCAGCAGCAACCAGTTCAGCGCCTCCGCTTTTTTCATGCTGTCCCGATCCTGGCCGAGAAATCTTGCACGGATGTAGCCGGCATCGTCAAAACCGCAATGCAGAATGCTGCGCGCCAGCCATAATGCCGACTCCTGCGCATCCGCAGGTACGCCGGAATGTCCGCGATACAGTTCGCTCAACTCGAACGCAACCTGCGGCATGTTTTGCTCGCGATAGGGATCGCGATAGGAACATGATGACGCGGCTGATCGTTTCAGCAGTTCAACGCCACGTTGCGGGTTCCGTCGAAGCTGCGCCTCTGAAGTGGCAGTTCCGGGCCGGTAACGGTTCTCGCCCGTGAGCAACAACCAGCCGAATCCATACTCGGCAGGGCCATACCTTTTCGCAACCACCTGCTCGAAGCGGGCAATCGCCTTCGGCAGGTTGCTTTCAACATGCCGCGAGCCGTGGATGTATTCCAGCGCCAATATCGTTATCGATGCCAGATTGCCGTTCATCTCGCCCTGCTGGTGGCGTTTGATTTCAGCTGGAGAAAGTGCATCCGCCCGCCGTTGCGATTCGGGAGCGGAATTATTTCCCGCCGCAGCAGGAGCGCAGGCCATTGCGGCAAGAAGCACAGCCGGACTCGCCTTTGCGCCAATCAGCCGGAAGAAGAAAGCGAAGGTTCTCATAAAAGCCCTGTCCAATTTATCGGAGGAATATAGCAGTGCGCAAGAAGGCAGGCGAGAACGGCTGCGCATTGCACATTGTTTTCCTATGGGTAGCTGCCGAGCACGCCGTGGGCAAGTCCATTAGACTGTGCGGGTCTTTCATCGCCCGGAGCCTCTCATGAAAAATCGTTTGTCAGCCGCCCTGCTCGCCTTTGCCGTTGCCCTGCCCGCTTTTGCCGCACTGAAGGAAGGCGATGCGGCGCCCGACTTTACCGCGCAGGCGGCACTTGCCGGCAAGACCTTCGCCTTTTCATTGAAGGATGCGCGCAGGAAGGGGCCGGTCGTGGTGTATTTTTATCCCTCAGCCTATACTGCCGGCTGCAACATCCAGGCACACCTGTTTGCGGAAAATCACGATAAGTTCACGGCTGCCGGCGCCACCGTCATCGGCGTGTCGATGGACAGCATCGCTCGCCTCAAGGATTTTTCAGCCGACCCTGAATATTGCGCCGGCAAGCTTGCGGTAGCGTCGGATGCAGACGGCGCGATCGCGCGTTCCTTCGACCTCAAGGTCGGTGACGCTGTTAAAGGGGCAAAGGATTCGCGCGGCAAGAATATCGATCACGGCTTCACCGAACGCACCACCTTCATCATTTCACCCGAAGGAAAAATCCTGGCGACGATCGGCGGCACGGCGCCGGATCAGAATGTCATGAAGACGCTCGATGCAGTCACCCGGATTTCCGCATTGAAAAAGGCGCCCGCGAAATAACTATTGATGCAGGCAATGCTTGCGGTAACGCTTGTCCTTCCGCATAAACAACGCTTTGTTGCCGCGATAAGCTCTAACACTGGTGTGGTTCTTGCGAACGACGAAGATGTTCCGCAGGGCCGCAGCTACCTGCACTCGCCAACTTTTTCGTGGAGCCGCTATGAACAAACTGTTGTTGACACTACTCGCCGCCGTTTCGCTTGCTGCCTGCTCGAGCCCGGACAGCAAGAGCTCGTATGAAGCGACCGGAACGTCCGCCTCGTCCGGACAATCGTCGGCCAATTCGACTTCTTCCTCTTCCGACATCGCCAATGAAGGCTACGGCGACGGCAGCGCAGGTGCGCGCAACAGCGGCACCAGCACCGATCCGCAGACCGGCAAGCCCGCACCTTACGGCGGCGGCTCTCAGTAAGAAAGGTAAAGCGGCCCTAGCGCTGCGGACATGACTCAGGCGCGGTGCGGCAGCATGCCGTGCTTGAGCTGCGTTTAAGCTGCCTGGGCGCCATCCTGCAAAGGATGGCGTTTCGGAATGAGAACTGTAAAGTTCGTTCCCAGCCTTTTTGAGGAAGTGACGTCTATGGTGCCGCCATGTGCCAGGACGATTTCGCGCACTATATACAGCCCCAAACCGAGGTTCTTTCGCGAGGCCTCTTCCGTTTCTCGCTTGGCGTGGCGAAACAGCGGATCGAAAAGACTATCCTTCATCGCATCGGGAATCGGCTCGCCGTCGTTATGCACGACGATCCTGACATGCTCATCCACCTCCGTGGTCAACACATATACCGTACCGTTTTCCGATCCGTACTGGAGTGCGTTTGCAATCAGGTTCTGATACACCTGACCCAATCTCGCTGTATCCCAGATTCCCTCTACCTGGCCGCGAACATCTGTCTTGATCGTCCTGTTGGGATGGGAGAAGCGGAATTCGTCGGCAATCTGCTCGGAAATGTCGGCAAGGTCGGCTTGCTTGATCTTCAGCGGCAGCCCGCCGCCCACGCGGCTCATCGTGAAGTCAAGCAGGTTGTTCAGGATATGCCCCATGCGCGAGGTGCTGCGATACATGCGCGCACCCAACTGGATGAGATTGCTGTCGGGAGAATCCAGACTCATCAGGTAGGCGGCCCCCATGGTCAGGGATTGCAGCGGCGTTCTCAGATCGTGCCCGAGAATGCCCAGGAAAATATCCTGCGACCGGTTGACCATCAATGAATAGCGGCCTACCGATTCCGCCAGTGACTGGTCGATCGCCTCATTGAAACGCGCCATGTCTTCCACTTCGAACCAGGTGGCGGTTTTTTTTCGGTTCGACCAGAGCCGCAGAACGCTGGCCCTCAGCGCGCGGTATTCGGAGACGAGTTGCTCGATGTTGAACCCGGATGTCAGCCGCGTCTCGGCATGAATTTCGGCTGCACGCGCCCGCCGCATCATGCCCGGCATACTCTGGATCACCTGGCCGTCTTCATCGTGCTCGGAGGCAGCCAGCTCATCCGCGATCTCTTCCAGCATTTCCTTCGCATGATCGCGAAGCTCAGCTACATCCATTGCACGATGCGCGGGCTGAATGCTTCTCGCGAAATCTTCCCACTCCTGAAGAATGGGCTCCATATTGGTGCGAAGGAATAGCGACAACCTCATGGACGGCCTCAGGCAAGACCGCGCGCAGGAAAGACGCAGTACTTGAATTGTTAAAGATCAAAATTTAACAAGGCAAATCTTTGTCGTCTGTATAGATTGGTACAGAAAAGAAAACTTTAATGAAATAAAGTCCTGCTGCGCATCACTATTCAAAAAATAGATTCATGCTGGAATAAATGTCAACGGCGTCAGGCTGCCGTCGCCGGCAGTGCGCAGTAAAGAATTTTCCAGCAGGGAGAACCGTTCAATATGAAAAAGAGAGATGTTCCAGCCGCCGCAGTCGATTGCGATAATTTTCTTTTGGCCAATCTACCGGACGACGAATATCAGCAGCTCAGACCGCACCTGGAATTATTTCCTACTCCGCAAAAGACGGTGATCTACGAGAAAGATAAGGAAATCAAATACGTTCATTTTCCGGTGTCGGGCGCGCATTCGGTGTTGGCCTACATGAAGAGTGGTGCGGCTGTCGAGGTCGGTACCATCGGCAAGGAGGGCCTGTCGACGGTGGATGTGCTGACCGGCGCCACCATGGCCACCGAAACCACCATTTGCCAGATAGGCGGCTACAGCCTCAGATTGGCGCTGGACAAGTTCAACGAGATCAGGGCAAAGGCGCCCGAGCTGGAACGTCTTTCGTACCGCTTCTTCAAGGCGTATCTGTGCCAGGTGTCCCAATCCGTTGCCTGCAACCGGCTGCATTCCACCGTCGAGCGCTTCGCGCGCTGGATGTTGATCAGTCATGACCGGGTAGATGGCGACACCTTCGAACTTACGCAGGAATTTCTGGCGGATATGCTGGGCGTTCATCGGCCAAGTGTCTCGGTCATCGCCAAGGAATTTCAAGACAGAGGGTTGATTACCTACCACCGGGGAGTCATCTCCATCCTCGACAGGGAAGGTCTGGAAAAAACCAGTTGCGAATGCTACGACGTCGTGAAAAGCCAGTTTCAGCGTGCGATAGGCAAGGCAGTAGGCTGACGCCTCAACTTATCCGAAAGAGTTTGATTGCCCCTCCAGTAATACCTTCGCACGCTCCTTTGAGATGCTGCATCAAAAACCAATTATTAAAAACAATTTGCGAACTTTGGTGAAATTTCTTCTTCCTATACCGCATTCTCGACAAAAACCTGCGGTGAAAAATGGGCCTTCTGGAGATAGACGAGCAGCCCCGCCTTTCCGCCCTAAAGGCTTACCAGATTCTTGATACGAATCGGGAAGAGATATTTGATCGTATTGTCGAGTTCGCCGCCAAGATCTGCGAAACACCTATCGCCATCATCACATTCGTCGATGAGCAGCGGCAATGGTTCAAAGCGTCGATAGGACTCGATCTTCCGGAAACCGAACGCTCCATCTCTTTCTGCACCCATACCATCGATCGCGAAGAGCCGTTCATTATTAACGATGCCAGAGCAGATCCACGCTTCCACGATAACCCGCTGGTTCAGGCTCCTCCACATATCGCGTTTTATGCCGGCGTGCCACTCAAGGATCGAGATGGATTTTCTCTTGGATCGCTGGCCGTGCTGGATCGTGTCCCTCGCCAATTGGAAGGCACGCAGATCGCCACTTTGCAGATGCTGGCGGAGCAGCTAATTTCCATTCTCGAGCTTCGTCGACAGCGAATCGAACTGGAACATCTTTCTGCGCAGCTCGACGATACCAACCGCCAGTTGACCAAGCAGACCCGGCATCTGCATGATGCGCAGCGCATTGCAAAGATAGGAAGCTGGGAGCTGCATTGCCCAACGGAACGCATCGCGCTGTCCGATGAAATTTATCGACTGTTCAATATTCCGAACTCGCACGATTGCGAATCGCTCTCCGCATTCCTGCAATCGGTTCATCATGACGATCGCCAGGGAGTCAGGGAAGCAATCGATGAAGCTGCCCGTCACGGTACCACCTTGAACATGGAACACCGCATTCTCCGGCCTGATAGGGGATTCAGTTACGTAAGGATACGCGGCGAAGCCGGCTTCAACGATGCAGGCGAGCGGATCATCTCCGGCACGGTCCAGGATATTTCGTCTGAACGGCAATACCAGGAGCAACTGTTGCTGCTGCACGAGTGCGTCGCCAGAATTTCGGATGTGGTCATGATTACCGAAGCGGCGCCTTTGGAGGAGCCGGGGCCGCGCATTGTGTTCGTCAACGAAGCGTTTGAACGCATGACAGGATACAAGTCCGCGGAGGCACTCGGCAAATCTCCGCGTTTTCTCCAGGGACCGAAAACGCAACGCGGCGAACTGGACCGGATTCAGCGCGCCCTTCTTAAAGGTGAAGGCGTGCATGCAGAGCTGGTCAATTACACAAAAAAACGTACTGAATTCTGCATTGAAATCGACCTTAATCCGGTCAGGGATGCATTCGGACGCATTTCGCATTTCGTGTCGGTGCAGCGCGACATCACAGAGAGAAAGCGGCATGAATCGATTGTCTAACGACTGGCTTTCTACGATTCATTGACCGGGCTGGCAAATCGCACCCTGCTGCTGGACCGCCTGCAACATGCCCAGAACGTCTGTGTCCGCTCCCAACGCCACGGCGCACTGCTCTTTATCGATCTCGACAATTTCAAAAGCCTTAATGACACGCTCGGACATGAAACCGGCGACCTGTTGCTGAGTGCAGTATCCCGCAGGCTCGAAGGATGCCTGCGTAAAAGCAGCACGGTGGCCCGCTTCGGCGGAGACGAATTCGTGGTCATGCTGGAAGACCTGAGCACCATTCCGGAGATTGCAGCCGCGCAGGCCGAACATGTCGCCGAAAAAATTCGTGATGCCTTTCATACACCGTTCATGCTGAATAAATATGAGCATCAGTGCACCGCAAGTATCGGCATCGCGCTCTTCGATGGAAAATCGGAAAGCAAGCATGAGTTGCTGAGGCGGGCGGACATCGCGATGTACCATTCCAAGTCGTCGGGTCGGGATGCGATCTGCTTCTTCGACCCCGATATGCAGA
>JAQSWC010000111.1 GCA_029266815.1 Paucimonas sp. | reverse complement strand
AAGCCGACGGCGCCGCGGTTGGGGTTGACCATAATGTGTGTTCGGAGCGGAAAATCGTGTGGCTGATATCATAACCGCTTTGAACGCCCTCCAGAGAAAACAGCCCATGAGCGACTCGGTATTTTTTCATTCCCAGGATCAACTTAAGGAAATAGCGCAGGACGTGCTGCGCTATGCGCGCGAGAAAGGTGCCTCCGATGCGGCGGTTGAGATCAGCGAGGGCAACGGCTTGTCGGTCTCCGTGCGCAAGGGCAAGGTAGAGACCATAGAGCAGAACAAGGACAAGGGCATAGGCGTCACCGTCTATCTCGGCGAACCGGGCAAGATCCGCCGCGGCAACGCCAGCACCTCGGATTTCTCCAAGCAGTCGCTGCGTGACACGGTCGACGCCGCCTACAACATCGCGCGATTTACCGCTGCCGACGACTGCGCCGGGCTGCCGGACGAAGACACGCTCGAGATGAATCCGCGAGATCTCCGGCTTTGCTATCCGTGGCTGATTTCTTCCGAAGAGGCGGTCAAGCTGGCTTGCCGCGCAGAGGATGCCGCGTATGCGGTGGACAAGCGCATCACCAACAGCGAAGGAGCCGGCGTTTATGCGCAGCAGTCTCATTTTGTCTCGGCCAACTCCCGCGGGTTCATAGGCGGCTATCCCTATTCGCGCCACACGATTTCAGTGGCGCCGATTGCAGGCAAGGGCGCGAACATGCAGCGCGACGATTGGTATTCGTCGATGCGCGATTCGGCGAAGCTTGCCCAACCGGAAGCGGTAGGCCGCTATGCTGCGGAGCGCGCGCTGGCGCGCCTGAATGCGCGCAAGCTCGATACGCGCAAGTGTCCGGTGCTGTTCGAGGCGCCACTGGCCGCCGGATTGCTGGGCGCATTCGTTCAGGCGGTATCGGGCGGTGCGCTGTACCGCAAATCGACTTTCCTGCTGGACTCCCTCGGCAAGCCCGTCTTCGCACCGCATATTCAGGTAGTAGAAGATCCCCACGTGATCGGCGCAGTCGGCTCCGCGCCCTTCGATGAGGAAGGCGTCAAGACTTCGCGCCGCGAGGTGGTGAAGGATGGCGTGGTGCAGGGCTATTTCCTCTCGACGTATTCGGCACGCAAGCTCGGCATGAAGACCACCGGCAATGCCGGCGGTTCGCATAATCTCTCTCTGACATCGACGCTGACCCAGGCGAACGACGATTTCAGGCAGATGCTGAAAAAGCTCGATACGGGCTTGCTCGTGACGGAGCTGATGGGGCAGGGCGTGAATTACGTGACCGGTGATTATTCGCGCGGCGCGTCCGGCTACTGGGTCGAGAAGGGCGTGATCCAGTATCCGGTGGAAGAGATCACCATCGCCGGCAATATGAAAGACATGCTCCTGCAGATCGTCGGCATCGGCGCGGATACGCTGATACGCGGCACCAAGCAAACCGGTTCCATCCTCATCGAACAGATGACGGTTGCGGGTAACTAAAGCTTCATAAACAAACTCTTTGTGATGGATCAATAGCACTGCATGGCGGAAACGGGCGCGGTATATCGGCGCACCCTACAATTTCCTCCACTCGCCGCAGACCGATGCGCGGCGTGCATCGTCAATTCACACAAGGAGTTTTCATGCAACGTCGTTCCTTCCTGAAGACAGCCGCAGTCGGCGCCTCGGCCGGCGTGATTGCTGCGCCGGCGCTGGCGCAAACACAACCGGTCGTCAACTGGCGACTGGCATCGAGTTTCCCCAAATCTCTCGACACGATCTACGGCGGCGCCGAGACGCTGTCAAAGCGCGTGGCGCAGCTCACCAACGGCAAATTCAACATCCGCGTATTCGCCGGCGGCGAAATCGTGCCGGCGCTGCAGGTATTGGACGCGGTGCAGGCCGGTACGGTGGAGATGGGCCATAGCGCTTCCTACTATTACTTCGGCAAGGATCCGACCTTTGCCTTCGACGCCGTTGTGCCTTTCGGGCTCAATTCGCGCCAGCAGACTGCGTGGTTCGAGCAGGGCGGAGGAAAGGCATTGACGCGCGAGTTTTTCCGCGACTACGGCATCATGAATTTCCTTGGCGGGAATACCGGCGCGCAGATGGGCGGCTGGTTCCGAAAAGAAGTGAAAACGGTGGCAGACCTGGACGGCTTGAAGATGCGCATCGGCGGCTTTGCGGGCCGCGTGATGCAACGCCTAGGCCTGGTGCCGCAACAGATTGCGGGCGGCGACATCTATCCCGCCCTGGAAAAAGGCACCATCGACGCGGCTGAATGGATCGGGCCATATGACGACGAGAAGCTGGGTTTCCACAAGGTGGCGCCGCATTACTACACGCCGGGCTGGTGGGAGCCGGGACTGCAGGTGTCCTTCTATGTCGGCATCAAGGAATGGGAAAAACTGCCCAAGGAATACCAGGCGGCCTTTGAAACAGCGTGCTATGAAGCACACGTGACGATGCAGGCCGAGTACGATGCCAAGAACCCGGCGGCTTTGGCGCGGCTACTCAAGAATGGCGTCAAGCTGCACAACTTCTCCAATGAGATCATGAATGCCTGCTATAAAGCCGCTAGTCATGTGATGGAAGAAGAAGCCGCGAAGAATGCCAAATTCAAGAAGATCTATGAGCCGTGGAAGCGCTTCCGTCAGGACCAGAACCAGTGGTTCTCGGTGGCCGAGGCGCGGATGCAGAATTTCATGAGCAACCGCAAGTAGCTATTTTCCCCAAAGTCCGCTGCACCCGGTGCAGCGGACTTTTTCCTTTCCATTCGTTGTTCCGCCCGATGTCCGGATGCGGCTTCCATTGTGCAACTGCAAAGCAAGGCGTGTGCGCCTACCTAGAATGCCCTCTTGGGATGCGCCGCCCGCCTTGGCCGTGCGCAAGTTTCCGCATAGAACGGTGCACAACGATGAAACTTTCTCCTTCCTTTTCGGCATGGTTGAACACATTCCGTTGGACCGCAGCCCTGCTGGTCGTGGTATCGCATATTCGTGATCTGTTGTTCGTTGAATATTCAGCTGTAGAGCAAAAGAGCATCTGGCTGCAGCCGTTCTATTTCATCACCGGCTTTTCGCATGAGGCCGTGATGATCTTTTTCGTGATCAGCGGCTTTCTGGTGGGCGGCCTCTCGACGCAAAAATTCCTTTCGGGACGCTTCGATCCTGCCGATTTCGTGATTCATCGCTTCAGCCGCATCTATATTGTTCTGCTACCTGCGCTACTTGCGACCTTCCTGCTCGACAGCCTCGGCGGTGCCTATTTCGACAAGTCGGGGATTTATTCGAACACGATTGTCCATGAGTACGAGGTGATATTTGCCAATGAGCTTAGCTGGGCGAATCTGCTCGGATGCCTGTTCATGATGCAAGGTATTCTGGTGCAGGGCCTCGGAACGAACGGGCCATTGTGGAGCCTCGCCTACGAGTGGTGGTATTACACGATGTTCTTTCTCGCCATTGGCGCGTTGTCTCCCTCGTTCACCCGCCGCCGGCGTCTCTTCTGCGCAGTCGCGCTCTTTGCGGTTGCCGCTGCCTTGCCGGTCAAGTTGATGTTGTGGTTCCTGGTATGGCTGGTCGGACTGTCAATCGCACTGATTGTGCCGCGTGTACCAAGAATACCGGCTATTGTCGGATGGCTCGTTTTTCTCGGCACGCTGCTGGCCTGCCGCCTGGATCATGTCTATGTAAAGTCGCCGACGATGGCTCATGATCTGATGAGGGATCTGATTCTTGCCGTTGCATGCACGGTACTGTTCTGCGCATTGGCCCGCCAGGAAAATGCCAAGGTGAAGGGCGCGGCTTTTCACGGGCACATGGCAGAATTCTCCTACACGACGTACATGGTTCATTTCCCCTTCCTGATTCTTGCCGTGGCGTTTTCACATGATGTTTTAGGAATTCCGTTGCACAAGCAGCCTAGCCCTGAGCGCTTTGCCTATTACTTCGCGCTGCTCTCCTGTATCTATGTTTACAGCTACGTGTTTTCGCTGGCAACCGAGCGACATACGCAGAGTTTGCGAAGAATGCTTGGGAATTGGAGCGGCCGCGCTGTTGCGTACGGAACTTAACGCATGTCGTAGCAGGGGCGGCATCGACCTGTCCTGAACCGGCGTGCTCGGCAGCGTGCCGGCACTTTGTCGGCCGCCCATTACCCGGCGCATCACGCATCTCATACTCCTCCGGCGGCTCTCGCCGATGGCCATTTTCTATGCGGAGAGAACAGGATAGAGCTTTGCTCGCTGTTACAAATTATGTAATTATCCTTTGCCCCGGGGGGCGAAAGGC
The DNA here is from genome assembly GCA_029266815.1 of Paucimonas sp. Taxonomy (GTDB): domain Bacteria; phylum Pseudomonadota; class Gammaproteobacteria; order Burkholderiales; family Burkholderiaceae_D; genus JAQSWC01. The sequence continues at coordinate 2,410 of JAQSWC010000111.1, read as the reverse complement.
GCGATATGTCTCCCGCAGTGGCGAGAAGCTCCAAATAATAAAGGCGGTTGCGAACCGCCTTTATTATTCTGGAGGTCTTTCAGACTGAGAAGTGGATTGGACTCTCTAAGCGTCTGCGGTCTCCGCAGGCGATGATTCATTTTTTTTCGGAGCGGTCTGTCCACGCAATTGCTTCACAAAACGCATGGTGCCATTAGCCGCACGAGCGGCCAGTTTCTCACTGTTTTGCGGATCGGTCAGCCAATCCTTAAATTCCCGGAACCGTCCGCCGACTTCGGTGCGCAGGGCTAACGAGGGATGCAGGAGCATGTGTGCAGTGGAGCGATAGACCACGACGTCAAAGAGATCCCTCTGGACTCCGAGCAGGCGGAATTTGTATTCGTCCTTGCCCCACTGGAAGTGGTACTCCTTGCAGCCGCGCTCGATGCACGCGCTGATTGTCTGGTAGCAGCACAGCATCCCGATCCAGTAGCTGTCGTACTGCGGATCATGCGCCAATACGCCGCCGAAGGCATGTCCGCCAATCAGATAACCTATGGAGCCGGCGGCTACCTTGTCATCGATGGTTGCTACTCCTACGAGGCCGTGCACGCGCGCAATCTTCATGATGCGTTCGATTTCACCGTCATCGCCGGTCATGACCTGGTTCTTGTCCGCCATGCGCGCCCGCTTTACCTCGACGATGTCGCGCACCAGTTGCTCGGTGATGTCCTTGCCCTGATACACGCGGTATTCGAAGCTCGGATAATTGCGCTTGAGCTTGTTCATGTAGTACTTGACGTTCTTCTTGGTACTCTTGCCCAAGCTATCCAAATATTCGTTGATAGTGGGTGGAAGACTGACCACGATATCTTCAGAGCGGCGGTAGCGCTGCATCGGTAGCGGCAGACTCGTGAACTCCGCCTGCACGGCATGGAAGGATACCGCGCCTACGTCGGGAAAACGCGAGAAGACTTCGCGCACGAACCGCGCGGTTTCCTGCTGGTCAAGCTTGATGACGCTGTTGACGACGCGAATGGACCGCCCCTGTTTTTCAAAGACGAGCACTGCAAGCGGATCTCCGCCGCGGCGTGCCACATAGGTATGCACTGCACCGAGGTCGCGCGTCATCGCGAACTGCGCGTAGGACGAATACAGGTTCTGGTACAGCCGGTCCATATCGTCAGCGGCCGGCTGTGGAATTCCTTTCTCGTAGAACTGGATGGAGATGTCGTTATTGAAAGCCGGTTCCTGCGACAGGGAAGCCGGCAAGGGATTGAAGGCGTCGTCGTAGTGCAATTCCATTCTTTCCTCTTTTATTAGGCCCCGGTGGAATACCCGAAGCAGTTCGCATGAATTGTGGCCCGTGTTGCTTGTCTCGCTTTTGCGGTAGACGGAACTTTGCCGGATTATTCGGAATGAAGATTGAAATGATTTGACGGCGGCACTGTGTACCGGAAGTTCTCTCAGTGTCGAACTCGTATATGGACTACCGGGACGCTGGAACCGCATCGCAGTACGCCTTCGTGTTGATTTCCCTCAAAACAAGTCAAATGCAGCACGGAATTAAATTGGCGCGGGCAAGGAAGCAGGCAGCAGGCCGCTTCCGGTGAAGACCGGATATTGCGGATGAGTGCATCGGGGCCTACAATCGCCCCTGCTCTGCAACGGGGCCAGATGCCCGCAAAACTTACATACGACATAGGGAGAACAAGATGCAAAGGCGCTCATTCCTGAAAAACGCAACGCTGGGTGTTGCCGCAGGCAGCATTGCAACTCCGGCGCTGGCGCAAACCCAGCCCACGGTGAACTGGCGCCTTGCATCGAGCTTTCCCAAGTCGCTCGACACGATCTACGGTGCCGCGGAGACGCTGTCGAAGCGGGTGGCGCAGCTCACCAACGGCAAGTTCAACATCCGCGTATTCGCGGGCGGCGAAATCGTGCCGGCGCTGCAAGTAATGGATGCAGTGCAGGCTGGCACGGTGGAAATGGGCCATAGCGCTTCCTACTATTACTTCGGTAAGGACCCTGCGTTTGCTTTCGATTACGCAGTGCCTTTCGGCCTCAATTCGCGCCAGCAGACTGCGTGGTTCGAGCAAGGCGGCGGGCGCGAACTGCTGCGTGCCTTTTTCCGCGACTACGGCATCATGAATTTCCTGGGTGGGAACACCGGCGTTCAGATGGGCGGCTGGTTCAGGAAGGAAATCAAGACGGTGGAAGACATGAAGGGCCTGAAGATGCGGGTGGGCGGTTTCGCGGGCCGCGTGCTTCAGCAGCTCGGCGTGGTGCCTCAGCAGATTGCGGGCGGCGACATCTACCCTGCACTGGAAAAGGGCACCATCGATGCCGCTGAATGGGTCGGCCCGTATGACGACGAGAAGCTCGGTTTTCATAAGGTGGCGCCGAACTACTATGCACCCGGATGGTGGGA
>JAQSWC010000110.1 GCA_029266815.1 Paucimonas sp. | reverse complement strand
TCCAGACAATCGGCGCGGCAGCCGGTTTCCTCCAGTACAGCGGACACCATCTTGACAATGTTTTGCTGCTTGAACTGCCGCGAAGAGAGATTGACAGCGACCTTGATGCCGAGCACCGTGCACACGGTTTCCCATTTCCGATATTGCTCGCATGCGGTGCGCAGCACCCAATCACCGATCGGCACGATCAGGCCAGTTTCTTCTGCGATCGAAATGAAATCGCTCGGATAGATCATGTCCTGTCCAGGCGGCTGCCAGCGCAGTAGCGCTTCCATGCCGATAATGCGTCCGGTGGCAATGTCCATCTGAGGCTGGTAGTGCAAGAGGAATTCTTCCTGCTGCAGGGCGCGGCGCAGGCGGCCTTCCAATTTCAGACGGTCAAGCGCGCGGGCATTCATCTCGCTTGCATAGAACTGGAAGTTGTTGCGACCCGCATCTTTCGCGCGATACATCGCGGTATCAGCATTCTTCAGCAGTGTCTGGCTGTCGTGGCCATCCTTTGGAAAGATGCTGATGCCGATGCTGCCCGAAGTGTAGAGTTCATGACTGTCGATCAGCACCGGCTGCGATAATGCCGCCAGCACCTTTTGCGCAACGATGGCCACGGTTTCTTCCCGCGACACGTCAGCCAGCAGCACGGCAAATTCGTCGCCGCCGAAACGCGCGATGGTGTCGCCGTCGCGCAAGGTCGGGGTCAGGCGCCGGGCAATTTCCATGATGATCTTGTCGCCGACATTGTGCCCAAGGCTGTCGTTCACGTTCTTGAAACGGTCGAGGTCGATCAGCATCACCGCGACTTGCCCGCCTAGACGGTTCGAGTAGGAAATGGCCTGCGCCAGCCGGTCCAGCAGGAGCGAACGGTTGGGCAGGCCTGTCAGCGCATCGTGGTTCGCCAAGTGCAGCAATTCCACTTCCACCTGCTTGCGGCGGGAAATATCTTCCACCACGATGCTGTAATACTTGGGCTGGCCCTCTTCGTCCCAGACGAGCGTCGCAGTGAGGTTGACCCAGATGTAGTAGCCGTTGCGGTGGCGGTAACGCTTTTCCCACGATTGTTCGCCCGCCTCGCGTGTGAGCATCTTCATGCGCATGTCGCGCTCGTCCTGCAGGTCGTCCGGGTGACTCAGCTCCTCATAGGTCAGCTTGAGCAGCTCGGCATGGTCGTAGCCGACGATCTCGCACAGCTTGTTGTTGGCCATCAGCCAGCGCCCGTCCGGCGTGATATGCGCGAGGCCCACTGCTGCCTGGTCGAAAGCTGCGCGGAAACGCTCCTCGCTTTCGCGCAGCTCGGCTTCAGCTTTCAGGCGTGCAGTGATGTCTCTTGCCACTGCCACGAGCAACTGCCGGCCTTCGGAAGTAAATGCGCGCAGGTAGACTTCCACTGGAAAGCGCATTCCATCCCGGCGTTGATGCACGGTGCGGATCATGCCGACCTTGGTATCGCTGCCGATGATCTCGTCGAACCGGCGATGGATTCGGTCAAGCTCGCCATCATCCGGCTTCAGATCCTGCGGACCGAGCTGCAGCAGCTCCGCGGCGCTGTAGCCCAAAGTGGTGACTGCAGTTTCATTGGCATCCACAAAGCGCATCATCTCGCGGTCGATCAGGTATACCGCGTCGATCGAGCTGTCGAGCGCCATGCGGAAGCGCCGCAGCTCTTCGCCTGCGCGCATGCGCTGGGTGATGTCCTGCGCCATGATGAGGATGAGGCGATCACCACCGAGGGACACCGGCGTGATCGTGAACTCTATGTGGCTGATGCCGGCTTTCGCTGCATGCTCCATCACCAGGCGCTGAGGCATTTCCGCCAAGCGGTTCAGTTGTTCGGGCAAGAATGCAGAATTCGGCAAAGCCACGAAGTCAGCTAGCGGTTTACCGGCGATGTTTTCTTCCGGTGCGACCGCCAGCATATCGCGCATGGCGCTGTTCATCGTGCGCACATGAAGATGCGTAGGCTCGCCCTCAACTACCATCAGCCCCGCCGGCATACTGGAGAGAATTTCCTCTGCATGGTTCACGAAGCCGGATTGCGCCTGGTCGTCTGTGGCGCTGCTGTTCGACACTGCAGACACGAGGTCCGCGCAACCGGCCTTGAACAGCGCGGCAAAAGTAGGCAAGGCATTGTCCGTGTCTTGCTGGAGCGTTTTCCAGAGAACCGGCATCAGGCTGGCGAGGTAACCGCGGTAGGCAGCGATCAGGGACGAGGCATCGCGTCCGCTGGGAATGGCATCGGCGCCAGGTCCAGGCACGCCAAGCATGGCGCTCAGCAGCGGAAACTCGCCGAAAAAGGGATCGAGGCTCTTTTCGAGAGCCTGTCGGTGTGGCTCAAGAAGCGCTGCTGCTTGCCTCAGCAAGGTCTTGTCGGCGTCGGTGAGACCAACAAGGTTCTGCCCCAAGGCATGTTCAAATCGATCCAATTTTCTTCCTGAGCTATTGCGTCAACGTCATATTCCGGGCGTTCAAGTGGCACAACATGCAACAGCCCTTCCGGCTTACTTTCACTTCCCAACGTAAGTACTTCATTCCTTTGGGAAATTGCTCGCGATTATCTCAGCGAGTTGCCAATAATGTAAATGACAAAAAGATAATGAAATTGTTAAAGATTATGGAATGAAAGCGCTTCGACGAAAGAATCTTGCGGGAAGGGAAAAAAGAAAAGGGCCGCATTGCTGCGGCCCTTTGGTCCTGGTCGGGGCGAGACGATTCGAACGTCCGACCACCTGATCCCAAATCAGGTGCGCTACCAGGCTGCGCTACGCCCCGAGAGAGAGCGCATCATACAGGTTCGTTCGAGGCTGGTCAATTTTGATTCAGATGACATAAAGATCCATGTACTCATTGACAGCCATTGCCTCGAGTTTCTTTTGATCGAACGAGACCTTGAGAATCGCCTCCTGCTGTTTGGCCGGGAACTGCCGCGCAAGATTCGTCCTGAACTTTTCCGCCAGCAGTGGAATGCCTTCATCGCGCCGCCGCGCATGGCCGATCGGGTATTCGACCACGATCTCCTTCATCTTCGTACCATCCTTGAATTCGATCGTCACCGCGTTCGCAATCGAGCGCTTCTTCGGATCGAAATAGTCTTTCGTAAACTTCGGTTCTTCAACGCAGACGATCTTTTCGCGCAGTGCATCAATGCGCTTGTCCGAAGCCACATCGTCCTCGTAATCGGCTGCGGTCAATCTGCCGAAAATCAGCGGCACCGCCACCATGTACTGGATGCAGTGGTCCCGATCAGCCGGATTGTCCAGCGGGCCTCTCTTGTCGATGATGCGTATGCAGGCCTCATGCGTGCGTATCGTGATGCGCCGGATGTCCTCGACGGAACGCTTCGCCTTCCCCAGTTCCTTGTGCAGGGTCATTGCCGCTTCTACCGCAGTCTGCGAATGAAACTCGGCCGGAAAGGAAATCTTGAACAGCACGTTTTCCATCACATAGCTGCCGTATTCACGCTGAAACTCGAAAGGTTGCCCTTTGAAGAGCACGTCATAGAAACCCCAGGTTTTCGCTGTCAGCACCGAGGGATATCCCATTTCGCCCGTCTTGGCAATCAATGCAAGTCTCACGGCGCGGGACGTGGCATCACCCGCTGCCCATGACTTGCGTGATCCGGTGTTCGGCGCGTGGCGATAGGTGCGTAGCGATTGGCCGTCCACCCACGCCAGTGACACTGCATTCAGTATCTCTTCGCGCGTCAAACCGAGCATCTCTGCGACCACCGCAGTCGACGCGACCTTGACCAGCACCACATGATCAAGGCCGACCTTGTTGAATGAATTTTCAAGCGCGATACATCCCTGGATCTCATGGGCCTTGATCATGGCAGTTAGCACGTCCTTCATCGTCAACGGTTTCTTTCCCGCAGCAACTGCATTGCGAGATATCCAGTCCGCCACCGCGAGAATTCCGCCGAGGTTATCCGAGGGATGGCCCCATTCCGCTGCCAGCCAGGTGTCGTTGAAATCGAGCCAGCGAATCATGGCTCCGATGTTGAAGGCCGCCTGAACTGGATCGAGCTGGAACTGCGTGCCCGGCACACGTGCTCCGTTTGGCACGGTCGTCCCAGGAACGATTGGGCCAAGCAGTTTCCTGCAGGCTGGATACTCGAGCGCTTCCAAGCCACAGCCCAGCGTATCGATCAGGCAGTTGCGGGCCGTCTCATACGCAAGTTTGGACGTCACCTTGTACGTGGTGACGTAGTCGACGATGTCGACGAGAACCTTGTCCGGCTTCGGACGAACATTGGATATGTGGGAAGACACTGTGACTTTCCTGAGGAGGTAGTTGATATGACTATTTTCGCTTGGCCAGCGGAACGAATTTCTGGTTTTCCGGACCAGTGTAATTGGCACTCGGCCGAATGATCTTATTGTCGGTGCGCTGCTCCAGGATGTGCGCCGACCATCCTGCCGTACGCGCAATGACGAATAGGGGCGTGAACATCGCCGTGGGTACTCCCATCATGTGATACGACACGGCGGAGAACCAGTCGAGATTGGGAAACATCTTCTTCGCCTCCCACATGACCTTTTCCAGGCGCTCGGCGATATCGAACATCTTCATCGAACCGGCATCCTTTGAAAGCAAGCGGGCGACTTCCTTGATGATCTTGTTGCGCGGGTCGGAAACGGTATACACCGGATGGCCGAAACCGATCACTACCTCCCTGTTTTCCACGCGGCGGCGTATGTCCGCTTCAGCCTGCGCGGGATCGTCGTAACGCTGTTGGATATCAAACGCCACTTCGTTCGCTCCGCCGTGCTTGGGACCGCGCAACGCGCCTATTGCGCCGGCAATGCAGGAATACATGTCCGAACCGGTGCCGGCGATCACCCGCGCAGTAAAGGTCGACGCATTGAATTCATGCTCGGCATACAGATTAAGCGACGTATGCATCGCCTTTTCCCAAAGCAGTGGCGGCTTTTTTGCATGCAGCAGGTGAAGGAAGTGGGCGCCGATAGACTCGTCATCGGTCTCGACGTCGATGCGCGTGCCGTGGTGGCTGTAGTGATACCAATAGAGCAACATGGAGCCGAGCGAGGCCAGCAGGCGATCAGCAATGTCTCTCGCGCCCGCGAACGGATGCTCGTCCTTCTCAGGCAGCATGCAACCCAGCGCCGAAACTCCGGTCCGCATCACATCCATCGGATGAGACGCGGCCGGCAGACATTCCAGCATTGCCTTCACATGGGCCGGTATGCCGCGCAGCGCTTTCAGCTTGGCCTTGTAGGCGCGCAGCTCCGCCAGGGTGGGCAATTTTCCGTGCACCAGGAGATGGGCGATCTCTTCGAATTCACAGGCAGCGGCGATATCGAGTATGTCGTAGCCGCGGTAATGCAGTTCGCTGCCGTTCCGGCCTACCGTCGACAGGGCAGTATTGCCTGCGGTGATGCCGGAAAGCGCAACTGATTTTTTCGGCTTGAATTCGGGTGAATCGCCTTGCATCATCTTCGCCTCCGTGCCGTGCATGTCATCGGGAATTCGTTTGTGCCGGGATTGGCTTTCAGTCTAATCCGGCTTATTGCGTGCAAACAGTGCGTCCAGCTTGTTCTCGTAATCGTGATAATTGATGACGTCGTAAAGTTCGGCACGCGTCTGCATCAAGCCGATGACGTTTTTCTGCGTGCCGTCCTTGCGGATTGCGGAGTAGACCGACTCGGCCGCTTTGTTCATGGCACGGAATGCGGACAGCGGGTACAGCACCATGCCGACGCCAGCCGATTTCAGTTGATCGGTCGTGAACAAGGGCGTAGATCCGAATTCGGTGATGTTCGCCAGTACGGGCACCTTCACGGCTTCGGCAAAGCGCCGGTACATGTCCAGCTCGGTGACCGCTTCCGGAAATATTGCATCGGCACCCGCTTCCACACATGCATAGGCGCGGTCGATTGCCGCCTCCGATCCTTCGACCGCCAGCGCATCGGTACGAGCCATGATGACGAACTGCGAATCCGTGCGCGCATCGACCGCCGCCTTGATGCGATCGAGCATCTCCTGCTTGCCGACGATTTCCTTGTTCGGCCTATGGCCGCAACGCTTGGCCCCAACCTGATCTTCGATATGCATTCCCGCCGCGCCGAAATTAATCAGCGACTTGACGGTGCGCGCAATATTGAAGCCCGAGGGACCAAAGCCGGTATCGGCGTCAACCAGTAGCGGCAGGTCGCAGACATCGGTAATGCGGCGCACGTCCGTCAGTACATCGTCGAGCGTCGATATGCCCAGGTCGGGCACGCCCAGCGAACCAGCCGCCACCCCTCCTCCGGACAAATACAACGCGCGAAAGCCGGCGCGCCTGGCAAGTAGGGCATGGTTGGCATTGATTGCGCCGACGATCTGCAACGGCGACTCTTGCGCGAGGGCCGCACGCAAAGCGGCGCCTGCTGAATGAAGGCTCATTTTCTTCCCCAAAAATCCGCGGTAATTCGAGCGGATAAACGCTGTCCGCGCTATACCTCGAGGGCAACGCTGCCGCAAAGCCGGCACACAATGCATTTGTGCAGTTTACACGCCAAGCGCAGGTGGCGATACAGCCAAGGAAATGATGCACGGGGACGGCCTTTGCCAGGACCTGAGACTACCGTAACGGAAAACGCGTGGAAAATGAAAAAGGCGACGGGCGACGTCGCCTTGCAGAGATTAATGCAACTGGTGTTTAAGGCTGGACAATTCATTGTGGGTCTGGAGTATGGCAATGCGCACTTCCTCGT
>JAQSWC010000109.1 GCA_029266815.1 Paucimonas sp. | reverse complement strand
GACGGAAAAATGCGCGGGCCTGCGCCGCCCGGGCGCAGCCGCGCTCGATCTGGCATATGTAGCCGCAGGCCGACTGGACGGCTTCTTTGAAAAAGGCCTGAAACCCTGGGACATCGCCGCAGGCGCGTTAATGATTACCGAGGCCGGCGGTATTGTCGGCGACTTCACCGGCGAATCCGACTATCTGTACAAAGGCGACGCCATCGCCGCTTCGCCCAAGATTTTTGCGCAGATGGTGTCGCTGCTGTCGCCATTCGCCAAGTAAGCGGGTTACCTTACCCAAGCGCTGCGAAGATGAAGAACCTCTCATCTGCCCCGTCGTCGGACACGCTGTCACGCGCCATGCAATCGCTTGAAAAGCATACGCCCATGATGCAGCAGTATCTTCGCATCAAGGCGGATCACCCCGACACGCTCGTGTTTTACCGCATGGGCGATTTCTACGAAGTCTTCTTCGGCGACGCCGAAAAATGTTCGCGGCTGTTGGGCATCACGCTGACGCAGCGGGGCAGCACGAACGGCGAGCCGGTCAAGATGGCCGGCGTCCCTTTCCATTCGGTCGACCAGTATCTCGCCAAGCTCGTCAAGCTGGGCGAGTCAGTCGCCATCTGCGAACAGATCGGCGATCCGGCTGCCAGCAAGGGGCCGGTTGAACGCAAGGTGGTTCGCGTCGTCACGCCTGGCACACTGACCGACTCCGACCTGCTTCCCGAAAAATCCGAGCGTCCCTTGCTGGCGATTTGCAGCATTAACGATCGCAAGAGAATCACGCTGGGGCTGGCCTGGCTTTCCATGGCTAGCGGCGCATTGACGCTGATGGAGCTGACGGAAAGTCCGCAGTCGCTCTACGAGCGTCTGACGCAGGAACTGGAACGCATTTCTCCCGCCGAGATTCTCGTCGGCGGGCAAGAAGAATTTGAGGCTCTGCAAAACCTGCATGCCACCGCAGTACCCGCCTGGCATTTCGAACCTGTGCATGGCGAAAAAGCGTTGCGGGAACAGCTCGGCGTAGCAACGCTCGATGGTTATGGCGCGCAAGGTCTGAGTTCGGCTCTAGGCGCTGCCGGCGCCCTTCTGCGTTATGCCCAATCCACGCAAGGCCGTGGATTGCAGCATGTGCGGAACGTCCGCGTCGAATCTGAAAACGAGTACATTGGCCTCGATGGCGCTACCCGCCGCAATCTTGAACTGACCGAATGCCTGCGCGCGCAGGACGAACAGGCCAGTGGCGCCACCCTCTTTTCCCTGCTCGATCATTGCCGCACCGCGATGGGCTCACGTTTGCTGCGCCACTGGCTGCATCATCCGCCGCGCGCCCAGGACATTGCCGCCTCCCGCCATGCCGCCATCACCGCGCTGCTCAGGGCCGATGTATGCGCCGGACTTCAGACCACGCTGGCGGCCGTGCCCGACATCGAGCGCATCACCACCCGCATTGCACTCTTCTCCGCCCGGCCCCGCGATCTGGCCGGAATGCGCAGCGGGCTGCAGCAACTGGAATCTCTCCGTGCCTATGTGAGCCTGGGTGCTGCCAATGCCGGAGCCGCGCTCCTGAAAGCTCTGCACAATGAGCTTGCAACACCCTTCGACTGCCTCGATCTGCTTGAGCGATCGATTTCGCTGGAACCGGCAGCGATGGTGAGAGACGGCGGAGTGATCGCGCGCGGCTTCGATGAAGAGCTGGATGAATTGCGCGCCTTGTCGGAAAACGCAGGCCAGTTTCTGCTCGACCTGGAAACCCGTGAGCGCGCCCGCACTGGCATTGCCAACCTGCGGGTGGAATACAACAAGGTTCACGGCTTCTACATCGAGGTGACGCACGGCCAGACCGACAAGGTGCCGGACGACTACCGCCGAAGGCAAACCCTGAAGAATGCGGAGCGTTACATCACGCCGGAACTAAAAGCTTTCGAAGACAAGGCATTGTCGGCACAGGAACGTGCACTGGCGCGCGAAAAGCATCTCTACGAAAAACTGCTCGACAATTTGGGCCGCTATATCGATGCCTTGCAGGCCAACGCGCGCGCAGTGGCACAGCTCGATGTGCTGGCCGCCCTTGCCTTTCACGCCGCGCAAAGCAACTGGGTGGCGCCGAAGCTTGTGAAAGAACCGCTGCTCCAGATTGAGCAGGGCCGCCACCCGGTCGTCGAAAGACATATCGAGCGCTTCATCGCCAACGACTGCATGCTGAATGCCGACCGCAAGCTGCTGCTGATTACCGGCCCCAACATGGGCGGTAAATCCACCTATATGCGCCAGGTTGCGCTCATCGCGCTGCTCGCCTATGTCGGCAGCTTTGTGCCTGCGGCAAGCGCAGTCATCGGCCCTATCGACCGAATTTTTACGCGCATCGGCGCGGCAGATGACCTGGCCGGCGGACGATCGACCTTCATGGTCGAGATGACGGAAGCCGCCGCCATACTGAATGGCGCCAGCGAAAATTCCCTGGTACTGATGGATGAGATCGGGCGCGGCACATCCACCTTCGATGGTCTCGCGCTGGCGTGGGCGATCGCCCGGCATCTTATCGAGACTACGCGCAGCTATACGCTCTTCGCCACGCACTATTTCGAGCTGACACAACTGCCGCAGACTTTGCCCGCAGCCGCTAACGTTCATCTTTCGGCTGTCGAGCACAAGGACAGCATAGTCTTCCTGCATGCCGTTCAGCCCGGACCCGCGTCGCAGAGCTACGGCCTTCAGGTAGCGCAGCTTGCGGGAGTGCCTGCCCAAGTGATCCGCGCAGCGCGCAAGCACCTGGCCGTGCTCGAAACCCATTCCTTGCAGGCGACGCCGCAGTTCGACCTGTTTTCGGCGGCGCCCGCATCTGCTCCCGACGATATACCGGAGGATGAACATGAAGTCATACAGGCACTGGACAAGCTCGACCCCGATTCCCTGACACCACGCGACGCGCTGGACGAGTTGTATCGTCTCAAGCAACTGCTGAAGAAATGAAACACCAGGCTCTCGTCTTTTTCGGACTGCTTGCAGTGCTCGTTGGCTTACCGGCTACGCCGGCCACTGCAGAGGAATTCAGTATCGGCGTGTGGAGACTGCCCGCCAGGCAGGGAAATACGGAAGCCGTGATGAAGGCAGCAATCGAAGCGACGGATGATGAGAACCTGGCGTTCGTAGTGGCCAACGGCATTAAATCGCCGGTGGAAAGCTGCAGCGACGCGCTTTACCAGCAGCGCCGCAAGCTGATTGATTCGGCAAAAAACGGCGTCATCGTCTCTCTTGCGGGAAGCGACTGGAGCGACTGTGTGCACGCCGATGGACGGTCTGCCGCACTTGAGCGGCTGAACCGCGTGCGGGAACTGTTTTTCGCAGACGATTTCTCTTTGGGATCGAGCCGGATTCCGGTGACAAGACAATCTGCCAGCATCAAATTCCGTTCTTATGCCGAAAACATGCGCTGGGAGATCAACGGTGTCGGATTCGCGACAATCAACCTCCCGGCGAACAATAACCACTATATTTCCGCCGCCGGCAGGAATACCGAATTTGAAGACCGGCTCGTGGCAAATCGCCAGTGGATGAACCGTGTATTCAGTCTTGCCGTGAGGGCAAAATGCCGTGCGCTGGTATTTTTTTATGATGGCACCCTGCTGCGGCGACCGAAAGCCAATGAACCGGCGAGTCGCGACGGCTTTGCCGAAATGCGCAGCCAGATGGAAAAGCTGGCGAGCAAATTCCCGGGCAAGGTATTGCTGGTGGAAGCCGGTTCACGCCAGGCCGGCGAAAACCCGGCGGACATAGTCTGGCGAGGAAATATCGGAAGAATTGGCCTTTACACCGACTGGTTGCGTCTCACCGTGAATACCGATGACGCCAATCCGTTTTCCGTTAAAAGACTGCCGCTGGAACTCTCGAGCGGCAGGTAATCAGGAAACTGAGTCTTACTGGATCACTGGAGCGGCAGTGACCGAAACTGATCGTCGGCTTCATCATCGTCATCGTCGTGATGATGTCCATGCGCCCCATGTACGTGCTCGTGGGCAATTTCCTCAGGCGTTGCTTCACGTACGCTTTCCACATTTAGAGTGAACCGCAAGGCCATGCCCGCCAAGGGATGGTTGCCGTCGAGGACAACCTTGTCGTCGGCAATATCTGTGACGGTAAAAATCAGCGAATCTTCATCGGCATCATCGGGAGTACCCTCGAACTGCATACCGAGTTCGATCGGCGTCGGCAAACGGTCCCTTGACTCGATCTTCACCAGGTCGGCATCATACTCGCCGAAAGCATCTTCCGGCTCGATCTGTATCGTCGTCTGATAACCGGGATCCTTGCCTTCAAGGGCTTCCTCGATTTTCGGCAGGGTGTTTTCATAGCCGCCGTGCAGGTACACCATCGGTTCGCGGCTTTCCTCGATCAGATTGCCCTGTGCATCGGACAGTTTGTAGTGCACGGTAACGACCGTATTTTTGGCAATCTTCATGTGTTTTTCCTTTCGCTAAGTGGCGTCAATTATACCCGGCGGCATTTTCGCTCTGCGAGACGTCAGCATAAGTCGTGCCCGTAGTTTCTTGCACCTTCCGAAGTGAGAAGATTCGGCATGGCGGCTACAATACCGTCCATGAAAAAATCAGCTCTGCTCGGCAATCTCACGCCCGACGTATTCATGCGGCAGTATTGGCACAAAAAGCCGCTTTTGGTCCGCCAGGCTATTCCGGATTTTTCACCCTTGCTCCCTAAGGAAGCGCTGCTCGACATGGCGGCCAAGGATGACGTGGAATCCCGGCTCATCCGCGTTGCCAGAGGCAAGTGGACGATGCGGAACGGCCCGTTCGACAAACTGCCTTCGGTGCGGACACCGGAGTGGACAATGCTGGTGCAGGGCGTCAACCTTCATGACGACGCAGCCGACGCGTTATTGCGCAAGTTCAGCTTCATCGGCGAGTCGAGACTCGACGACCTGATGATCAGCTACGCCACCGAGGGTGGAGGTGTCGGCCCCCATTTTGATTCCTATGATGTGTTCCTGCTGCAGGCACAGGGGCAGCGCCGCTGGCGCATCAGCGCTCAAAAGGATCTGAGCCTCCAGGAAGGCATGCCGCTGAAGATCCTCAGGAATTTTCAGCCCGAACAGGAATTCGTGCTTGATCCAGGCGACATGCTGTATCTCCCGCCGCACTATGCGCATGAGGGCGTGGCGCTTGGCGAATGCATGACCTATTCAATCGGCTTTCGTGCGCCTGCCTATCAGGAGCTGGCAGAAGGATTTTTCCAGTTCATGGCAGAGCAGATCGAGCAACCCGGGCGTTACCGGGATCCGGCCCGCCGGCCGGCCAGGCATCCCGCGCAACTGGACAAGGACTTGCTGGATAAGACGGCAGCCATGCTGCGGAAGGTAAGTTTTTCGAAGAAAGACATTGCCCTTTTCCTGGGCGAGCATCTTTCCGAACCCAAACCTAATGTTTTCTTCGATCCCCTGGAAAAACCTTTGCGGCCAGGGCGCTTCAGAAAAGATGCTTGCCAACGTGGGCTTCACCTGGCGCGAAAAAGCCGGATGCTTTACCTTGGCGAACACGTCTTCATCAACGGCCAGTCCTTCATTGCCGGCAAAACCGACCGGCCTGCATTGCAGCGACTGGCCGACCGGCGCATTTTGACAGGAGCGGAAGTATCCGAGGCAAGTGACGACGTCCTTGCAGCGTTCCACGATTGGCATGTCCAAGGATGGCTCAGGCTACGGTAAAACTGCCTTTTCTTTCTATATCTCGATATAGGAAGAAAAGGCGGGGTGTCGGAATCTCGCAAAAATCAAGATCAATACTGCAACATTGAAAAAAAAACCGCTATAATCGCGAGCTGGATGTTTTACTGACATCGCATGGCATGTGTCAAGTCGTGCGAAATGTCAGGAAAATCACCCTGTAGAGCGATAATTACCGGTAATTATTCATCGCAAACCTCTTGCTTATCCCTAAGGAAATTTCATGAAAAAAACATTGTTGATCGCTTCCCTGTTCGCTATCGCTTTGGCTGCTTGCGGCAAGAAAGAAGAAGCTGCTCCGGCTCCTGCTGTTGAGACCACTGTTGTTACTCCTGAGCCTGCTGCTCCTGCCGCTCCGGCTGCTGACGCTACTGCTCCTGCTGCACCGGCTGCTGACGCTGCTGCTCCTGCTGCACCGGCTGCTGATCCTGCTGCTCCCGCACCGGCTGCTCCTGCTGCTGACGCTGCAGCTCCTGCTGCCAAGTAATTCTGCTCCGGCAGTAAAAAAGCCGACCTTGCGGTCGGCTTTTTTTATTTCCACTTCCGGAAAGACTTTAGGTTTTTCAAACCTCCATCCAATCAAAGCCTTCCTGCTGACATGCGATAAGCACCTCGGCATCATGGGTACCCAGCGCATCGCTCAGTGCTTCTCTTGCAAGCTGCGGCAGGTTGTTCTGCTGGCTCAGATGAGCGCCGATCACCCGCTTCAGCCTGGATTTATCCAGTGCAGCCAAAATCTCGGAAGTCGCCCGATTGGAGAGATGCCCGTAATTGCCGCCTATTCGCTGCTTGAGTGACGGGGGATAGGAAGATGCGGCAAGCATGTTGTGATCGTGATTGCACTCCAGCACCAGTGCATCGCATCCTCCAAGGACGCTCGCCTACGACGATCGCTTCACCGTCACGGCAAAACCGAACATCAACGTTGTCGGCATGCTTTGCCACGGCCTGAAAGGTTCCAAAGGTAAGCCAGACGGAAATGCCGTGCCTGCGGGCAAACTTGAACACACCGCCTACATGGTCCTGGTGCTCGTGGGTAACAACAATCGCGGAAATATCGTTAGGGAGGATTTTCAGGCGGGCCAAACGCTGCTCGGTTTCGCGTATGCCGAAACCGCAGTCGAGCATGACTGTGCTGCTGGTGGTTCCCGAGGAAGCGGTCACCAGCAAGGCATTGCCCTCGCTACCGCTTCCCAGACTGGCAAATTTCAAGGCCGCTTCCTGCGCGCCTTGCGGCGCTCATGCATTCAGAATTACTTCAACTGCTCCGCCAATACCGACAGGATACGCGTACCGGTTGCCGTGGTTTCCGGCGCGCCTTCGTTGTTCTGAACCGTCACCCGGCTGGCGTTTCCATTTTCGTCCTTCACCAGTACGCGGTAGCGTTGCGTCGACTTGTCCTTGTCGCTCGAGAACAATCTGGAAAGGAAGTTTTTTTGTTTGGCAGTTCCCAATGCTTCATCGCCCTGATCCAGGTAGCGGACGAAATAGATGCCCTGGGTGCGGTCACGATCTTCCACCGTAAAGCCTGCGCGGTCCAGCGCCAGACCCACACGCCGCCAGGCACGCTCGAATCCCTCATCCACTTCCACATGCTGCCCGTCTGCCGTCTTCACCAGCTTGGCATGTGGCGCCTGCGGAACCGCGTTCACGATCATGGGTTTGGCCTTGGCCGGCGTTTCACTGGACAAGTACGCCATCATGCGCGCCAGGAAATCAGCCTCCAGTCCGGGATCCGAAGGGCGGCCCGTCCACATCGTAGTCTCCTTCTGCGCACCGGTCAGCACTTCCTGCACGCCGCGGTGGCTGACATAGATTTCCGTCGAACCGTCGGTCCGCCGTTCCAGCCGCGTGCGGAACTTATAGCGCTCGCCGGTCGAGTACAGGGAATCGAATACCTTGCCTATGGTCTTTCGGATGAAATCCTGCGGAATCTTTGCACGATTTTCGGCCCAATCGGTTTCGATGATGCCGGTTTGCGAAGACTCGGTCTCGATGCTGAAACCCGAGTCCTGCCAAAATTCCTTCAGCTTGGGCCATAGCACCTCAGGCGTGCGCTTTACCACCAGCCAGCGCTCATCGCCGGCGCGCTCGATGTGCATATCCTGCAGAGACATCGGCGCGACGGTATTGGCCGGAATTGCCGCACCCTGCTGCTGTACGCCAAAGCTTGACGCTGTCGCTACACCGCTCACCGAGCCCGGAATCGTATAACGATTTTCGCGCTCGAGCTTGATCAGATCCGGCGGCACCTCCAGCCTCGGCGTCGTTCCCTTGCTCTCGCTACGGTAATCGATCCGGTTCGGCTCGAACATCGTATCGAAGGTGGTGCAACCGTTCAGGGCTGCCGCCGCTGCGAGGCATAATGCCGTGCGCGCAGCCAGGCGTGCGGGAAACGTTGTCGAGAAATGGAGAATTGTCATTGAATGATCGCGGTAATGATTGTAATGCGGAGCCGAAAATCGGCGGCGCCTATTGTAATACACCTGACTCGCGTAACGCCGAGCGTACCGTCTCGTGATATTCGGCAGCCAGCGGCACCAGCGGAAGCCGCATGCCTGAATCGATCAGGCCGAGGTAATTCATTGCCCACTTCACCGGCACCGGGTTAGGTTCGACGAACAGCTTGTTGTGCAAGGGCATCAGCTTGTTGTTGATCTCCACTGCTTCATTCATCCTGCCCTCCATTGCCGCCATACAGAGACGATGCATGGATGCCGGCGCAATGTTGGCAGTCACCGAGATGTTGCCTTTGGCACCGCAAAACATCAGCGCCATGGCGGTCGCGTCGTCGCCGGAATAGACGGCAAAGGACTTGGGTGCCATCCGCAGCAAGTCGATGCCGCGCGCCAGGTTGCCGGTGGCATCCTTGACGCCGACGATGCCCGGGATATCCGCCAGACGCAGGATGGTGTCGTTCGACATATCCGCCACCGTACGCCCCGGCACATTGTAAAGAATGACCGGCAGGTTGACCGCCTCGGAAATCTTGCGGAAGTGCTGATACATGCCTTCCTGCGTCGGCCGGTTGTAGTAGGGCACGACCTGGAGCGTTGCATCGGCGCCGACCCTTTTGGCAAATCGCGTCAGCTCAATTGCTTCAGCCGTGGAATTGCCGCCGGTGCCGGCGATAACGGGTATACGTTTGGCGGCATGTTCCACTGCTACCTTGACCAGTTCGCAATGCTCGTCGACAGTCACGGTGGGCGATTCGCCGGTGGTGCCGACGATGACGATCGCGTCGGTGCCTTCGGTCACATGCCAGTCGATCAATTTTCGCAATCCCGCCATATCCAGACTGCCATCGGGATGCATCGGAGTGACCAGTGCGACTATGCTGCCTTGAATCATGGTAGAGAAAGATGAAATAGTGAAAACAGGATTGTAGCGGATCAGGTGTAACTCAGCCCCATTGCCTCACGCACGTC
>JAQSWC010000108.1 GCA_029266815.1 Paucimonas sp. | reverse complement strand
GGTAAGTGACAGGCCTGCGATCAGGCCATGAATGATGGTGCGTTTCAATTGTGTCTCCTGAATTATTGAATTGGGTATTTGCTGAACGGGCTTTTTCTAGGAAAGCCTTTTCGCGCACATGAAGTGTATCCCAACTTATTGCGTGTAACTATCGATCACGCACAGACAGATACGCAAAACCGGAATCGTGAACTTATGTTTCCAGGAAATGTTCGCAGAAAGCATTCCCGCCTGGAATAATGTTGCCGATCGTTAATATCCATGGAGGTAATTTATGGCTGACGCAAAGCAAGTATCGCGTGATGCCCTTATCATCCCCGTAGAATGACCGTCCTGGACGCTTCCTTGCGAAGCAGCGCCCTCCGGCGGTGTCAGGCAGAACGACGCCAGAGAACTGCATAGTCTATGGAAAGCGGTACGTAGCATTACATGCATGTAGTGATGAATGGAATTGAGATAGCAGGCAGATGGCACATATGAAACCAGGATCGATCCGACGGGCGGAGGTATCGGCTGCACCAGCGAGTCGGCCGCACTTCAAATGGATTGCGCTGGCCGCGGGAGCGGTGTGCGTGGTGACGTGGGCCGCGCTCGACAGCAAGCCGACGGTGCAACCGGCGCCTGCTCCAATCAAGCTGAAGGCGGTTCAAGTAACTCTCGGTACTGTAGAGCAGGTGATTACCGCCAGGGGAAAACTCCAGCTTCATAAGTACGCGGACGTCAACGCCCAGATCCCGGGGCATATCGATGACGTCAAGGTCAGCGTTGGCGATGAGGTCAAGGCCGGCCGGCAACTGCTGACGATCAAGCCCGTGCAGTCCGC
Organism: Paucimonas sp.; assembly: GCA_029266815.1. Taxonomy (GTDB): domain Bacteria; phylum Pseudomonadota; class Gammaproteobacteria; order Burkholderiales; family Burkholderiaceae_D; genus JAQSWC01. Next base: position 5,983 of record JAQSWC010000108.1, on the reverse strand, counting down.
GGCGAAGCAGGAAAACCACCAGGCGCAGTTGGCGCGTCTTCGGGCCGAGCTGGCCGAACAGAAAGCGCAGCTTGATTTCGCCGAACTGCAGTACAAGCGGCAGACGCAGCTCAAGGCGGAAAACGCGACTCGCGAGGAAAGTTTCGAAGCGAGCCGGGCCGCCTGGTTTGCGGCGTCGGCAAGAGTCGATGCGATCAACGCACGAGTACGGCAGACCGAGCTGGCGATCGGAGAGGAGCAGGCCTTGAGCAAGCATGCCGACGTCACCGCGCCCATCTCGGGCACGATCGTCGCCATGCAGGCAAGAGTGGGGCAGGCGGTCAATGCCGGCCCGCAGTCGCAGCCGCTGATGCGCATTGCCGACATGTCGAAACTGACGGTGCAGGCACGAGTGGCGGAAGAGGACGTGCCGCGCGTGCAAAAGGGAATGACGGCACGGTTCACCACGCCGGGTTATCCGGGCAAATACTGGTCGGGCAAGGTCAGGCAAATCATTCCCATACCGGCGGAGGGATCGGGCGAACTGGGCAAGGAAACGTTCTATAACGTACTCTTCGATGTCGCCAACCCCGAACGCCGGCTGATGAGCGGCATGAGCGCGCAGGTCGAGTTCGTTCTCGCGCGCGCAGAGCAGGTGCCGATGCTGCCGCGCTCCGTTCTGGAAAAAGCGAACGACAAGGGCGAGTACACCGTCACGGTGCTCGGCGCCGATCGCAGGCCGCAGCCCCGGACAATTCGTGTCGGCATCCAAGGAAGAGATCAAGTCCAGATCCTGTCGGGACTAGCGCCGGGTGAATCGGTTGTATTGTCCGCGCCTGTCCTGATCACGGAAGGTTCGCGTAATCCCCTGAATTCCGATTCCGCCGCAAGCCCGCTTGTTGGCGCAGCGAAGCAGCATGCGAACTAGATGCGGGCATTATTTTCTTGCCGGCCTGAGCTGCATGCTGTTCGCCTGTGCCGCTCCGCAGCCCGGTTCGCGCCCGGCTCCCGACATTCCAGAGCAATGGAACGCGCCTTTCAGCGAAGACGCGCGCGCGTGGCCGGAGGCGGAGTGGTGGCAGTTGTTCGGCAGCGAGGAACTCGCAGCACTCGTCATTGAGGGACGAGCGAACAACCTCGAAATTGCCGCCGCCGTTGCGCGAGTGCGCCAGGCCGAGTCGGCGGCCCGCCTGGCCGGCGCGCCATTGCTGCCGCACGTAAGTACTTCGGCAGGAGCGGCGAAATATCTTTTGCGTTCCGGCAATGAAGGCAGCCTGGATGCAGGCCTGCAGCTCAGCTATGAAACCGACTTCTGGGGCAAAAACCGGGCAAGCCTGAATGCGGCAAAGGCGTCGCTGCGCGCGGACCGCTTTGCCCGCGAGACCGTAGCCCTGACCGTTACCAGCGGCATTGTCTCTACCTATCTCCAGGCCTTGTCACTGCGCGATCAGATCGCGGTGGCGAAGGAAAACGTGGCCAATGCCGAGCGCGTGCTGAAGCTGGTGGAAGCGCAGGGGCGTGCCGGGTCCGCATCGCCGCTCGACCTGGCGCGGCAGCGTTCCGCCGTCGCCAGCCAGAAGGCGATCATCCCGGACTTGATCGAACAGGAGCGGGAAGCGCGTCTCGCCTTGTCGATACTGCTGGGCCGGCCGTCGCAGGACGTCGCCATCGGCGAATCCGGCCTGCGCAAGATCCTGCTTCCGCAGGTCAGGCCGGGATTGCCCTCCGGCTTGCTGGCGCGCCGCCCTGACATCCGCCGTGCCGAGGCAGCGCTCGACGCCGCGAATGCCAATATCGCGAGGGCAAGGGCGGCCTTCTTTCCGGACATCCAGTTGTCCGGTTCTGCCGGCGCACAAAGCAATGCGCTGCTGTCCCTCTTCAACAGCCAGAGCATTTTGCTGACTATCGGAGCCGACCTGGTTGCGCCGATATTCGACGCGGGGCGTCTGGAGAACCGGCGCGCGCTGGCAGCGGCACAGCAGGAAGAATTGCTTCAGGTCTATCGGTCCACGGTGATGTCTGCATTCGCCGAAGTTAACTCGGCATTGGGGCAGATTCACAGCCTGGCGCAGCAGTCGGAGTTGAAATCAGGAGAGCTGGACCAAGCCGAACTGGCATTCCGCCTGTCCGAAATCCGCTACCGCGCGGGAGCAGAGGATCTGATGACGGTGCTGGACACGCAGCGCGCGCTTTCCGAAGTGCGGAACGACATGGGGCAGTTAAAGTTGCGACAGTTGCGTGCCGTCGTCGGGCTCTACAAGGCACTTGGCGGCGGATGGAAAGACCGCGGCATGTCCGGCTAAGGACGCCCAGAAGTTCATTTCCTTGAGTTCATACTGATCAGGTTTCCGCAGAACCCGCCGCGCGATGGTTCCACCTGCGGAACCATTCTGATACCTTCTTCGTCAATCGAGGATTCGCCTTTCCGATTAAGCTGATGGCGTCATCCGTGAGCGCCACAGCCGGACGCTTCGTTGCAGGCCCAGCCGGGAACTCAATTTATTAGCCTCATGTCGAGCAGCGAGCCCGCTCGTTCCGCATCAGCCGGAAAACTTTTACCGGCGGCATCAATTGACGGTATTCAAACCAATACGAAGCGCTAAATTCCGCAGCGCAAGCAATTGTTTAGAACTTTGATAGCTGAAACTTTTCTATAAAGTGCCGCAGCGAGATTCTTGCTGAACCTGCTTAAAAATTGCGTGGCGGAAAACAAGTTTGTCTGCAAGGTATTTACCTGAGGAACGCTCTCGAGTATTTCCAAGTCCAAGGTGTATTACCTCGCAAGAAATTGTTTCCGCTGACTTGTTAAATGGAATTTTTCTTTCAGTAAAGTCGCGTTGCCCATGCCAAATTTCCAGGACATCCGCATCTTGCTGGTCAATGACGATGCCGGTTCTTTATTTGCCCTGAATACGATATTGAGCGATCTGGATGCGGAAGTTGAAACGGCAAGCTCCGGAACTGAAGCGCTGGCTCATTTGCTGAAACACGATTTCGCGGTAATCATTCTGGATGTCAAGATGGCGGGACTCGATGGCTTCGAGACCGCCAAGCTCATTCGGCAACGGCCGCGCTCGAAGTACACGCCCATCATCTTCGTCACCTCGCATCGCTCCACCGATCTCGATCGTGCCACTGGTTATGAACTGGGCGCTGTCGATTATCTGTTCATGCCGGTAGTGCCCGAAGTTCTCAAGTCCAAGATTCAGGTCTTCATCGATCTCGCAAAAAAACACCGGCCGGACAAGCATGGGCAGCCCGGCCTGGACAACCAGTGCCTGAGAAAGGAACTGGAGAATGTGACTCGTCTGAATGAGGCCTTGAGATTGGAGCTTGATGCGTACCGGAGCGCGGAAAGCGGAGCCTCCCCGTCAGGGCCCGAACGCCTGATTATTCAGCACACGGGAGATTATGTTGCGCTTCTCGACGGCAATGCAAACTGGGTCTATGCAAGCCCGTCATACCAGGCAAAATTCGGAAAAGCCATTCCGGTAGGCGAAACGTATTTCAACGTGGTGCATCCGGAGGATCACGACGAAGTAAAAGAAGCGTTCAGAACCATCATCAGAAGCAACGGACGTACGCGCCTTCAGCACAAGGTCGTGGTGCCTGACAACAGTGAAATGTTCTTCGAAACCGAGGCCAGCCTGATCCGGGACGGGGACGGGCAGGTCAAGCAGGTGGTGCTCGTGTCGCGCGACATTTCCGAGCGAAAGGAAATGGAATCGTACATTCTCCACCAGTCATTCCATGATTCACTGACCGGTTTGCCGAACAGGCTGTTGCTGGAAGACCGCATGAAGCAGGCTACGGCCCATCTTGGACGGCAGCGGTCTCCGGTCGGCGTGCTGTTCATCGACCTCGACCGCTTCAAGGATATTAACGATACGCTGGGTCACGCGGCGGGTGATCGCCTGTTGCAGGAAGTGGCGGAGCGTTTAGGGCAATGCGTGCGCGAAGGCGACACCGTGGCGCGTCTTTCCGGCGACGAGTTCGTCGTGCTGCTGGCTGGACTGAATGATGTCAGCGATGCCGGACTCGTGGCGGAGAAGATCGTTTCTACTGTGGCGGAGCCCTGCCATATCGGCGGGCGGGAACTGCGCGTATCGCCTAGCATAGGCATTGCCATTTTTCCCAACGACGGAGAAAACATCGACGTGCTGCTGCGCAATGCGGACACCGCGATGTATCACGCGAAGCAGGAGGGCCGCGGACGATTTTCCTTCTTTACAGCCCATATGAATGAAGCGGCCAATTGCCGGCTGGCAGTGGGTGTGGCATTGCAGCGCGCCATTGCGGAGGATGAATTCATTCTTCACTACCAGCCAAAGGTTAGCGCAGACACGGGGCGGATATGCGGATTCGAAGCGCTGATCCGCTGGCCGCAAGCCGACGGCGCATGGATATCGCCCAGCCAGTTCATACCGATTGCGGAAGACACCGGGAGGATAGATCCGATCGGCAAGTGGGCTTTGCAGGAAGCCGCGCGACAAATCCAGCGATGGACGGCGCAGGGCGCGGACTGCTGCCCGGTGGCGGTCAATGTGTCGGCGCAACAGTTCCTCAGGAATACAGTGGCCAACGACATTGCTGCAGCACTGCATGAATCCGGCATTGCGCCGGGCCTCCTCGAGGCTGAGCTCACTGAATCCGCCGTCATGTCGGATCCGATAGAGGCGATCCAGGCGCTTCAGAATATTCGCAAGCTGGGTGTGCCGATTTCGATCGACGACTTTGGCACCGGTTATTCATCGCTGGCTTATCTGAAGCGGTTCCCTCTCGACAAGCTGAAGATCGACGGTGCGTTCGTCCGGGACATTGCCAGCGATCCGGACGATGCCGCAATCGTCATTGCCATCATTACGCTGGCTCACAGCCTCAACCTGACTGTCATCGCCGAAGGTGTGGAAACCGCCGAACAGATGAGTTTTCTCATAGAGCACGGCTGCGATCAGATGCAGGGTAACTATTTCAGTCATCCTGTGCCGACCGACGAAGCTTTGGAGTTGCTCAGGCGCGGACATTTCAATCTCACCCATATGGCGGCAGGAGGTTTACGTGGCCCAAGAGTCTACAACGCCTGAACGGCGCTCACACAGCCGGCGCGCGACAGACCGGATCATCTTCGACTCCGAAGACACCCTCGACAAGGCAGCACTCCTCCGCGCATTGAATGCGGTGCGCAACGGCGACTTCTCCGTAAGGCTTCCATTCGACTGGGAAGGCACCGACGGCAGGATTGCCGATGCCTTCAACGATATTGTGGCCACCAACGAACGCTTGTCCAAGGGGATTGAGCAGGTGTCGGTCGTGGTGGGTATGGAAGGAAAGCTGGGCCAGCGCATGGCGTTCGACAAGCTTGACGGCGCATGGGGCGTGGAAGTCAGCTCGATCAACTCGCTGATCGACAATCTGGTGCAGCCGGTGCGCGACGCTGGCCGCGTGATCGGCGCTGTTGCGCGGGGTGTGCTCACGGAGAACATGGAACTTGAAGTAGAAGGGCGCCCCTTGAAAGGCGAGTTCCTGAAGAATGCCAATACCATCAATACGATGCTGGATCAGCTCAACAGCTTTTCCAGCGAAGTGACGCGCGTGGCGCGCGAGGTGGGCACCGAAGGCAAGCTCGGTGGGCAGGCACAGGTGGAAGGCGCCTCGGGCGTGTGGAAGGATCTGACGGAAAACGTCAACCTGATGGCGAACAACCTGACCGGTCAGGTGCGCAACATTGCCGAGGTCACCACAGCGGTGGCGCGCGGCGATCTGTCGCGCAAGATCACGGTGGATGTGAAGGGAGAAATCCTTCAGCTGAAGGACACCATCAACATCATGGTGGACCAGTTGAACAGCTTTGCCGGTGAGGTGACGCGCGTGGCGAAGGAAGTCGGCACCGAAGGCAAACTTGGCGGACAGGCGCAGGTGAAGGGCGTGTCGGGCGTATGGAAAGATCTCACCGACAACGTGAATCTGATGGCAAGCAACCTTACTGGACAAGTACGAAATATTG
>JAQSWC010000107.1 GCA_029266815.1 Paucimonas sp. | reverse complement strand
TCGGCGCGCCATACTGCATGCTCACCGACGTTGCATTCGCGACCCAGCCGGCCAGCTTCAATCCGCGAGAAACGATCGATTCAACCGTCAATAATGCATGATTGATGCATCCGAGCCGCAGACCGACGACCAGCACCACCGGCAAATCCATTTCCTTTGCCAGATCGGCGGTATCTAACGTCGCCGTCAACGGCACGCGGAATCCGCCGACGCCTTCGACGATAACAGCATCGACACTTGCGCACACCTCGCGGTAGTTACGGACTATGCGCGCAACATCGATATCAACCTGTTCCAGCGATGCTGCGATATGCGGTGCGCAGGCTTCGCGCAGCAGGAAAGGCGTCGTCAGATCGGTCGGCAATGTCACGCTTGTAGCAGCCGCGATGCGATCCACGTCGTCATTGTGCCATACGCCCTCACGCAACTCGGCACCGGCAGCGACCGGTTTCATGCCTGCCGCACGCACACCTCGCTGCGCCAGAGCAAATAACATCGCACAGGTGACCAGCGTCTTGCCGATCTCGGTGTCGGTGCCCGTAATGAAATACCCTGTTTTCATATTTCCTTTTCTATCTTATTCAAGGCCAGCGCCAGCCGCTCCACTTCATCGCTGGCATGCGCAGCGGACAAGGTGATACGCAGCCGTGCCGTGTGTACCGGTACGGTCGGCGGGCGAATCGCCGGTACCCAGAAACCGCCTTCCTCAAGCTTCGCGGCCGCTCGCAAGGCAGCTTCGTTTTCGCCGATTACCACCGGCTGAATTGCGGTGCCTGAGTCCATATGCTGCCACTGCGCCAGCCGCAGACTGTCTTTCAGTTGCCGGATCAGGCTGCGCAAGTGCGCGCGGCGCTGCTTTCCTTCACCGCCCTCAATGATATCAATGCTTGCCAACAGCGCATGCGCCAGGGCGGGAGGCGCGGCCGTGGTGTAGATATACGGCCGTGCCCGCTGCACCAGCCACTCGATCACGGTCTCGTGCGCAGCAACGAATGCGCCTGCCACGCCGGCCGCCTTGCCGAGCGTGCCCATGTACACCAGGTTCGGTGAGCGCAGCGAGAAATGCTCCAGTGCGCCACGCCCGTTTTCACCCAGCACGCCGAAGCCATGGGCATCGTCTACTACCAGCCAGGCATCATGGCGCTCACACAAGGCCAGCAGTTGCGGCAGCGGTGCGAGATTGCCGTCCATGCTGAATACGCTGTCGGTAACCACCAGCTTCTTCTGCATCGCGCTGGCATGGAGCATCTGCTCCAGCGCAGCAAGATCGCAGTGCGGATAAACTTTTACCGAAGAGCGCGACAATCGCGCGCCGTCAATCAGCGAAGCATGGTTCAGTTCCTCGGAAAACAGCTCCGTGTCCGGGCCACCCAAGGCGCTTAAAATCGCGAGGTTCGCCATGTAGCCGGTGCTGAAAGAGATGGCGCCGGCTGATTCGAGATGCGGCGACATGAATGCAGCAAGCCGCTCTTCCAGCAGAACATGCGCACGCGAATGACCGCTGACGAGATGGGATGCCCCACTGCCGGCACCATACCTTCCCGCACCTTCGCGCAAGGCCTCGATCAAGAGCGGGTGTGATGCCAGGCCGAGATAATCATTGCTGCAGAAGGCCAGCATGGCGCGGCCATCGACTTTCACATGCGGCGTGCAGGGCGATTCGGCCGTACGGCGCTTGCGGCGAAGCGCGTTGCCATCCAAAGCGAGGAGTTCGCCGTCCAGGTGAGATAGCAGCTTCATGTGCCTCGCCGCCCGTTTCGGCCGCAGACGTGCCTGTATTCAATCATGAGAAGGAAAGCCCGGCATGCATGCGCACTATTTTTTCTTCGGCAAGCATACATTCACCTTTTCCATGTGCGGCCGCAGCACCTGCACTTCTTCCTCATTTTTCCCGTTGCGTTCGTAAAACACGGCCTGCTGCCATTCCTTGTGCGACATGCTCTTGTTCAGCACCTTGATCACGCATCCGCAAAATGAAGCCGCGTCGAAATCTGGCTTTTGCTTTCCGCCGTCGAGGCAACCGCCCTTGACGCCTGACTTATATGCTGCGATCTGATCTTTCGTGACATTTGCAGGCGCCTCTTGCGCCAGGCATATCTGGGGCAGCAGCAATGCAAAAAACAACGATTTTTTCATTCTTTTCTCTCTAAATAAGTAGAAGCGTCCAAGCCCGCCTTGCAACAGATTCAACGGCTGTTCATGACCTGGTCGAAAACCGCCATGGTACGCGAAGCAAGTAATTCGATTTCCTCATCGTTCAACACATACGGCGGCATCAGGTAAACGGTGGTGCCGATCGGGCGCAGCAGCAATTCCTTTTCGAGTGCTGCCGTGAAAAAATCGCGGGAAAAGGTCGCCGCCTTTTGCGCATCGCCGATGACCGCATCGAAGGCCCAGATCACGCCGCGCTGGCGAAAATGTTTTGCTTGCGGATGAGTTGCCAGTGGCGACAACGCGTTCGTCATCTTTACCGCACGCTCTCGATTGCGGAGCAGCACGTCATCTTCGCGAAAAATATCCAGCGTTGCTAATGCGGCGCGACAGGCCAGCGGGTTACCGGTATAGGAATGCGAATGCAGGAAGGCACGCCGCACGTCACGGTCGTAAAATGCCTGGTAGATGTCGTCACGTGTCATGACCAGCGACAGGGGCAGGTAACCGCCGCTGATGCCTTTGGAAAGACAGATGAAATCGGGCCAGATGTCGGCCTGTTCGCAGGCAAAGAATGTGCCGGTACGGCCGCAGCCGACGGCAATTTCGTCGGCAATCAGATGTACCTTGTGCTTGTCGCACAAGGCCCGCAACGCTTTCAGGTAAATCGGATCGTACATCGCCATTCCGGCCGCGCCTTGCACCAATGGCTCGACGATGATGGCGGCGATCTTGTTGGCGTGTTCTTCGAATAATTTTTCCAACTCGCTTGCTGCGCGTTGCGCTACGTCGATCGCTGTTTCACCTTCCTTCGCCTCGCGCGCATCCGGCGATGCGATCACGTGCGCCTGCTGCAGCATCGGCCCGTAGGCGTCGCGGAACAACTGCACATCTGTCACGCGCAATGCGCCGACAGTTTCACCATGATAGCTGCCCTTCAGGCAAACAAATTCCCGCTTCTCCTCATTGCCGAGGTTGTGCCAGTAATGGAAGCTCATCTTCAGTGCGATTTCCACTGCGGATGCGCCGTCCGAAGCATAGAAGCAATGACCGAGCACGCCGCCGCTCAGCATCGACAGCCGCTCCGACAATTCGACTACCGGTTCGTGCGTAAAGCCGGCCAGCATGGCATGCTCGAGCTTGTCGAGCTGATCCTTCAGCGCCGCATTGATGCGCGGATTGGCATGGCCGAACAAATTCACCCACCACGAACTGATCGCATCGAGATAACGCTTGCCTTCATGGTCGTACAGCCATGGCCCGCGGCCATGACTTACCGGCACCAGTGGCACCGCCTCATGATGCTGCATCTGCGTGCAAGGGTGCCAAACGCTCTTCAGGCTGCGGGCAACCCAGTCAGGTTGGTTGTTTGCTTCCGACATAGAGTCCAGAGATGGGAGGGGCGATTGCCTTAATCCTCAAGGCTGCGATTTCTGGAATTGTACGTACCATTCGGCGTAGGGGGAATTTTTAACCAGATGACGGTTCAGGTCCGGACTACCGTCTGTCCACCAGACCTCTCCTCGCTCGCCGAGTGCCACCTTGGCAGCATGAACGGCCGCTCTTGCCTGCTTGAGTCGTAAAGCGTCGCTTTCCTTCATTGCCGCTCGCACTTCGCGACGGGCGGACATCAGCTCGCGAGTCAGCCTCGTGCGCACTGCTTCCGGCAGGTTGGGATTCGCGGCCCGCCAAAGGCGGTCTTTCACGATTAGATACTTGCCGTCAGGTGTAAATAGTGGAATAGGCATGTACCGAAATGCGGGATGCGGGATGCGGGATGCGGACTCGATTTGATTCCAGGCATTCGGTCCAGGCCTAGCGGAGTCGTTTTCTTTGCAGGAAATTCTGCAGCCCCTCTTTAGCCTCTTTAGAAGCCCTCACTTCAGCAATTCTTTCAGCGGTATCGACGATGGTGCTGTCATCAATGGCGTGCCCGGTTACATCGTCAATCAACTGCTTGGATAAAGCCATGGCGTTTCTGCCGTTCCCGATAAGAGCAGAGAGCATTTCGTCAACTTTGGCCTGCAACTGCTCTTCGACGACGACTTCGTGAAGCAGCCCGATCCGATAGGCTTCGGTTGACTCGAATTTCTCTGCCGTGAGGAAGTAGCGGTGCGCCATGCGCGGCCCGATAGCCTTCAGGACATAGGGCGAAATCGTGGCGGGAATCAGGCCCAGCCTCACTTCGGCAAAGGAAAACTGCGCGCCTTCAACGGCGATCGCAATATCGGCCGCGGATACCAGCCCCACGCCGCCGCCGTGGCAGTCGCCCTGCACTCTCGCCACCACCGGCTTCGGGCAGGTGTGGATCGTGTACAGCATCTCGGCGAGGCGCTTGGCGTCGGCCAGGTTTTCATCGAAGTCGTAACCCGCCGTCCGCTTCATCCAGTTCAAGTCCGCCCCGGCGCAGAACACCGGCCCTTTCGCCGCGAGAACGATGGCGCGTACTTCTTCGTCTGCGCCCAATTGCCGAAATACCTTCGTCAATTCCGCGATCATCACGTCGTCGAAGGCATTGCGCGCGGTGTCGCGGTTCAGCCATACGGTGACGATCGAACCTTTGGTGTCGATGTCGAGCGTGGAGTAATTCATGATGCCTCCTGCGGTTGTATCCGGAACCTACATCCTGAAAACACTGAATTTCGTCTCCGGAATCGGCGCATTTAGCGCAGCGCTCAATCCCAGCGCCAGCACGGTGCGCGTATCGGCCGGATCGATCACGCCATCGTCCCATAATCTCGCGGTGGCGTAATAGGGATTGCCCTGCTGCTCGTACTGTTCGCGGATCGGCTTTCGGAACTCGCGCTCCTCGTCTGCGCTCCAGGCGCCGCCCTTGGCTTCGATGCTGTCGCGCTTAATGGTGGCCATCACGCTCGCTGCCTGTTCGCCGCCCATCACGGAGATGCGCGCATTCGGCCACATCCATAAAAAGCGCGGGGAAAAGGCGCGGCCGCACATGCCGTAGTTGCCGGCGCCGAAGCTGCCGCCGATGATGACGGTGAACTTGGGCACGGCAGCGGTTGACACCGCCGCCACCAGCTTGGCGCCGTTCTTGGCGATGCCTTCGTTCTCCACCTTCTTGCCGACCATGAAACCCGGCACGTTCTGAAGGAAGACGAGCGGAATCTTTCGCTGGCAGCATATCTCAATGAAATGCGTGGCCTTCAGTGCCGATTCGGAAAACAGGATGCCATTGTTGGCAATGATGCCGACCGGCATGCCCATGATATGCGCGAAGCCGCAAACTAGGGTGACGCCATAGCGCGCCTTGAATTCGTCGAAGTCGCTGCCGTCGACGATGCGTGCAATCACTTCCTTGACGTCGAAGGCCTTGCGCATGTCGGGCGGGATGATGCCGTACAGTTCCGGCGCCGGATACTTCGGCTCGAGCGGCTCGCGCATCACGAGCTGTTCAGGCTTTTTGCGATTCAGATTGGACGCAATCTTGCGCACCAGTTCCAATGCATGGGCATCATCGCGGGCAAGATGATCGACTACACCGGAAAGCCGCGTATGCACATCGCCGCCGCCAAGGTCTTCCGCCGTCACCACTTCACCCGTAGCCGCTTTCACCAGCGGCGGGCCGGCGAGAAAGATGGTCCCCTGATTCTTTACGATGATGGATTCATCGCTCATCGCCGGCACGTAGGCGCCGCCCGCGGTACACGAACCCATCACCACCGCGATTTGCGGAATACCGATGGCGGAGAGATTGGCCTGGTTGTAGAAGATGCGGCCGAAGTGGTCGCGATCGGGAAAAACGTCGTCCTGGTTCGGCAGGTTGGCGCCGCCGCTGTCTACCAGGTAAATGCACGGCAAATGATTCTGTTCGGCGATTTCCTGCGCGCGTAAATGCTTCTTCACCGTCATCGGGTAATAGGTGCCGCCTTTCACCGTGGCGTCGTTGCACACAATGACGCATTCATGCCCGGCCACACGGCCGAGGCCGGTGATGATGCCGGCGGCAGGCGCGGCATTGTCGTACATCTCGTAGGCGGCGAGTCGTGAAAATTCCAGGAAAGGCGTGCCGGGATCGAGCAAGGCCAGTATGCGATCGCGCGGAAGCATTTTGCCGCGTGTCGTGTGCTTGTGTCGTGCATCGTCGTCGCCTCCCAGCGCCGCTTGCGCGAGCTTGGCTTTCAGCTCCTCGACCAGCACTTCCATGACCGCGGCATTGTTTTTGAAATCATCGCTGCCGGCATTCAGTTTCGATTCGATGATAGCCATAATGCCCCCTATTCCTTCGCGTGCGGGAAGACGCCGTCTACATAGTACCAACGCCCGTCCTCGCGCACAAAGCGGCTGGCCTCATGGAGCCGGAATGCACGGCCGCCGTGTTTGCCACGCGCCACGAATTCCACTGTGGCCGCGTCGCCGCCAGGCTCATGGTTTTTGACTTCCAGGCTGACCCATTTCAAATCCTCCTGGGTGATTTTCTCACTCGGCCGGGTGCTGGCATGCCAAGTCTGATGCAAATAATCGTCATCATTCCGGGTGTAGGCCGTATAGCGTGAGCGCATAAGCTCTTCCGCTGTGGAAGGAATTTCGCGTCCTTCAATGAAGCGCGCGCAACACGTCTGATAGGCTTTCCCGCCGCACGGGCACGATGCATCTTTTTTTTCTTTTGCCATTGCTTGTTCTTCTCTCCAGGAGTAGTCAGAT
>JAQSWC010000106.1 GCA_029266815.1 Paucimonas sp. | reverse complement strand
TCAGTTTTCGGCGCTGCCGCTTTCACCGGCTTGCTTACCTTTGCCGGTACTGCTTTCTTGGCAATTGGTTTGGAAGCTGTTTTAGAAGCGGCTTTTTTTGCAGTGCTTGCCGAAGATGCCGGGGATTTTGTGGGTTTCTTCATTGCGTTCGCCATGGAGTCAACTACCGACTGAATAAGCTCTTGCAGCAGCACAAGCTGCCATATCGAGCGGTTGTTAGGCTTGTACGGCTATGTCCAGACAGGGGATGATGTGCAAATTACCGTCGAACCACGTAAGCCATTGAATCAAAAGCTTTTAATTATATCACAACAGACAACATTACCTTGATACACTCTTGCGCGAACTCAACGTTGCGGGGATTCTGACTGCATTTCCCTCTTTAAAGTTTCTTGCTGCAACATAAGTTCACGATAACGCTGGCGTGTGTTCTCATTGTTGAGGCCGCTTGTGACCAGTTCGTCTACTTCACTTTTTAGCAATTTCAACCTGGTCTGACGTACCGCACCGGCAAGTTCAAGCCTGACCGTTTCCAGCTCCGACTCGGACTCGGATGCCACTTCAGAGATCAGGGGCTCGAAATCAGCAGACTGCACCCGCAAAGCCTCGGCCAGAGAAGCAAAATTCGCCTGCGGCCCCAATGAGCGCGCCACATTGAACAATTGCATGAACATGTCGGCATGATCCGGCGATGATGTTGCTATTGCCTGCACCGCCGCTTCATTCAGCTCGGAGGCTAGCAGCGGATGGGCAACAATCAGTCTCATTACCTGCCGATCCAGCCCCATGGGGGCACTACGTTTGGCGCGAGGCGGCGCCGCCTTTATGCGCATCACCGGCTGCTTCAATTCGAACAGAGCCTCGATCTCGGCAGGCGCCGTATGCGTGGCTTGCGCGAGGCTTCTCACCACTTGCAGACGGAGTGCGGAAGGCGGCATCGTCTGCAGCAAGGGCTTGGCTTCGAACTGCGCGCGGGCGCGCCCTTCCGACGTGCTCAAGTCCTGGCCCGCGGTTGCTTCGTTGACCAGGAATTGCGACAAAGGCAAGGCATCGCGCACCTGCTGTTCAAACGCCGCCGCACCAAATTCACGGACATAGCTGTCCGGATCATGTTCGGCAGGCAAAAACAAGAAACGGATAGTCTTGTTGTCTCCCGCATGTGGCAAACTCGCTTCGAGCGCCCTTCTCGCGGCACGGCGCCCGGCTGAATCACCGTCGAAGCTGAAGACGACTTGGTCGGTTTGTCGCATCAGCTTCTGCACATGGGTAGGCGTGCAGGACGTGCCCAAAGTTGCCACGGCTTGCGGAAATCCCAGTTGAGCCAGGGCCACCACGTCCATATAGCCTTCGGTCACCAAGGCATAGCCTGCATCGCGTATTGCCTGCCTTGCCTCGAACAAGCCGTACAGCTCGCTACCTTTTTGAAATAGCGGCGTCTCAGGCGAATTCAAGTATTTGGGCTCACCGCCATCCAGCACTCTTCCGCCGAAACCTATGACCTGGCCTTTAATATTACGGATGGGGAACATGATGCGGTCGCGGAAGCGGTCGTAGCGCTTGCGGTTCGACCCTTCGTCTTCGCTGCGGTCTATCACCAGCCCCGCTTCTACCAGCGCCGCATCTTCGTAATCGGAAAAGATCGCGCGCAGGTTATCCCATCCATCAGGCGCATAGCCCAGACCGAATCGGGCAGCGATTTCCCCAGTCAACCCGCGTCCCTTGAGATAGGCGATGGCATGCGTTGCACTTCGCAAGTGTTGCCGATAGAAGTCGCATGCACGGCTCATTGCTTCCGACAACGCGAGACTCTTTGCCTGTTGCTCCGCGCGCTGGGCAGGCGGCAAACGGTCATCCGCCTCCGGCACAACCATGCCGACATTCTGTGCGAGATCCTTGACGGCATCGACAAAACCGAGGCCGCTGTATTCAATGAGGAAACCAATTGCCGTGCCGTGCGCACCGCAGCCGAAGCAGTGATAGAACTGCTTGGTCGGGCTGACGGTGAAACTCGGGGATTTCTCGTTATGGAAGGGGCACAGCCCCATGAAATTCGCGCCGCCCTTCTTCAATTGGACGTAACGGCCGACCACGTCGACGATATCGACGCGGTTGAGCAAGTCCTGGATGAAGGATTGGGGGATCACGGCGCTGCCGCGTTACGCGTTGGTGAGCGCGGCCTTCACCAGCCCGGAGACAGCGGTCATGTCGGCGCGGCCAGCCAGCTTGGATTTCAGGATAGCCATCACCTTGCCCATATCCTGCGGACCCGATGCGCCGCTTTCCTGCACGGCAGACTGAACGGCAGCCTGCACTTCCACATCCGACAGCGCAGCCGGCATGTAAGCCGACAGCACTTGTACTTCCGCTTTTTCATTGTCAGCCAGATCCTGACGTCCACCGGCTTCGAATTGCGTGATCGAATCCTTGCGCTGCTTGATCATCTTTTCGATGATGGCAAGGATATGGGTATCGGTCAGCTCGATGCGCTCATCCACTTCCTTCTGCTTCATGGCAGCCGTCAAAAGACGGATGGTGCCGAGCTTCGCCGTGTCCTTGGCGCGCATTGCGGCCTTCATGTCTTCGGTGATCTGTTCTTTCAGGCTCATGGTTCCTCCAAAGCATTCTCAAAATAAAAACAGGCTGTCGAAAAACGTGGCAAGCGACCGAAGATTCGGACCAGGAAACGCATGCGCACGCTATGTACGCTGAGCATCGCAGGCCGAAAGATCGGCCGCGCATTGGTTTTTCGACAGCCTGTTAAACGCCAAAACCCGCTGCGGATACTACCGGAGCGGGTTTTCAATGCCGCCGCACGTCGTGCGGCCGGAAATCAGTAGAGCTTCTTGGGCAGTTGCTGGCTGCGGATGCGCTTGTAGTGGCGCTTCACGGCAGCGGCGAGCTTGCGCTTGCGCTCAGCAGTCGGCTTCTCGTAAAACTCGCGCGCACGCAACTCGGTCAGCAGACCGGTTTTTTCAATAGTGCGCTTGAAGCGACGCATGGCGACTTCGAACGGCTCGTTTTCTTTAACGCGGATAGTGGTCATGTAAAAAGCTCAAACCAGATTTTTAGGGAAAGCGGCGATTATAGCAGGCCGGAAATCCAAATGGAAGCTGGTTGTTCAAACGGCCATTCCAGCCGCATAACCCGAGGCCCATGCCCATTGAAAGTTGTAGCCACCTAGCCAGCCGGTGACATCCACCGCCTCGCCGATGAAATACAGGCCAGGCATTTTCATCGCCATCATGGTCTGCTGGGAAAGTTCGCCGGTATCGACCCCGCCCAGTGTCACCTCGGCCTTGCGATAGCCTTCGGAGCCGTTCGGCACGCTTGTCCAGCGATTCAGGGAATCGCCGATTTTGCGCAGTTGCTTGTCCGGCAAATCGGCAATGCGAACCTCGGGCGCGAAGCCGTTTGCCTGCAGCCAGCCTTCCGCCAGGCGCGAGGGAAGCCACTGCGCCAGGGTATTAGCCAGGTTTTTCTTGATCCTGGCCTTTCCCTCGATCAATGCCTCACCGACATCCAGCTCCGGCACCAGATTCAAGACCAGCGGCATTTTTTCACGCCAGAAGCTCGAAATTTGAAGGATAGCTGGCCCCGACAGGCCGCGATGTGTAAACAGAAGGTCTTCGCGAAAATGGCCGCGCTCTTTTTTCTCACCGGCCTCCACGTCGACTTCGAGCGATACACCGGCGAGCGGCACGAACCGCTGCCAGCCGGAGGGCTCGAAGGTAAGCGGCACCAGTGCCGGTCTGGGTTCGACCAGAGCGACATCGAATTGACGCGCAAGGCGGAAGGCAAAATCCGTCGCACCGATTTTCGGAATCGATAATCCGCCCGTTGCAATTACTACTTGATCAGCCACGATCTCGCCACCGTCAATGGTCAGCGAATAGGCATTGCCGACCTTGCCGATCTTGCGCACCGCGATCGGCATGCGCCACACCACCCGCCCGGCTTCGCACTCGGCCTTCAACATGCCGATAATATCTTCCGCCGAGCGGTCGCAGAAAAGCTGCCCCTTATGCTTCTCGTGAAAGGGAATGCGATGACGCTTTACCAGGTCGAGAAAATGCTGAGGGGTATAGCGCGACAGGGCACTGCGGCAGAAGTGCGGATTGCGCGACAGGTAATTCTGGTGCGTCGCATACAGGTTGGTGAAGTTGCAGCGCCCGCCTCCGGAAATGCGGATCTTCTCCGCCAGCTTTTCCGCATGGTCGATCAGCACCACGCGCTTTCCGCGCTGCCCAGCCACGGCGGCACACATCATGCCGGCGGCGCCGGCGCCGATCACGGCAACATCGAAACGATTATCCATGCGCAGGGGAGTGGAATTGAAGCCGCGATTGTAATCGGACTCTTCAGGAACGGCGTCTGATCTCTTTCGACACGGCAAGGCAATGGGTAACCTGTTGCGCTATCGCCTCCGGAATCGGCTGGCGTCCGTCCAGCGCCTCGCGTATCCATGCGGCGGTCTGCCGCGCATCGCGCTCTTCAGGCAGCGGTGGCACATCGTCCACCGGTTCCTGGCGATCGACCAGCGTCGTGCAGGCACCTTGATGAAACCAGTCTATGCGCTGGGCCCGCCGGGCATTGGCCACCGTTTCGCCTTCCGTGCCGCGCATCAGGAAAGCATCGCCTCGAGCACGCGAATCAAACGCCGCAAAATAGCTGGTCAGCATCGCCAGGTATTCCGGATGCGTATAGGAAGTCAGCGTCAGTGCAGAGGAAGAAAATGGCTGCATGATCTTCACCAGCGTGTGAGTGGAATTGCGCAAGCCAAGAACCCGCCTGATGTTCAGCAGCATCGCCACTTTCGGCGCCAGCACATCAATCGCAACAAAAGCGGGTCGCCCTTCCGAGAACTGCTGTAGTGCGTGTTCGCGGGAACCGCAAAGTGGCAAGCCGAGCTCGGAAAAGATCTCTGCTGTCGTAACTCGCTTGTCGTCGCTCGTCACGCCATGCACAAGGACAGGCGCACCTTCCCGCGCCAGCATCAATGCCAGCAAGGGAGTCAGATTAGGCGTCTTGCGCGCGCCGTTATAGCTGGGAATGACAATCGGCGCAAAAGGGCCGTCCGGCGCGTCAAGCCGCTCGAACGAGGCTTCGGCCGCCTCAAGAAAACCGGCAATCTCGTCGACCGATTCCCCCTTGATCCGCATGGCGATCAGGATCGCGCCAAGTTCCAGGTCGGAGACCGCTCGGTCCAACATCGCCGCATACAAGGTTCGCGCATCCTCGCGCGACATATCGCGCGCGCCCTTCTTCCCTCGACCGATTTCCTTGATGAAGTGAGCTGCGGAAAATGTGTTTTGTTGGGCTGCTTTTTCCATCGCGCTAGCTTACACCGAAGCGCACCAACACATGGCCGACGAATGCTTCCCGTACAATGGCGCTTTGCTTCGTGCGTCTCATCATGATAGTTCTCGGCGTTGAATCCTCGTGCGATGAAACCGGCATTGCGCTGTACGACACAGAGCGCGGCTTGCTTGCGCATGCGCTGCATTCCCAGGTGGCAATGCATGAAGAGTATGGCGGCGTGGTACCGGAACTCGCTTCGCGCGACCATATTCGGCGGGCCATTCCCTTGCTCGAGAAAGTGCTGGCCGATGCGGCGCTGGATCGTGACGCGATCGACGCCATCGCCTATACGCAAGGCCCCGGACTTGCCGGCGCACTCTTGGTCGGCGCATCCATTGCCTGTGGCATAGGACTGGCAATCGACAAACCGGTGCTCGGCGTACATCATCTTGAAGGCCATCTGCTGTCGCCACTGCTGGCGAACCAACCGCCTGAATTCCCTTTTGTCGCGCTCCTGGTCTCCGGAGGGCACACGCAACTCATGCGCGTTGACGGCGTAGGTCGCTACGAACTTCTCGGCGAAACCGTGGATGATGCCGCCGGCGAAGCATTCGACAAATCAGCCAAGCTGCTGGGCCTCGGCTATCCGGGCGGGCCGGCGATTTCGCGGCTGGCTGAATTCGGTGATCCCACCGTCTACAAGCTGCCGCGACCGATGTTGCATTCAAAGGATCTGAATTTCAGCTTTTCCGGATTGAAGACAGCGGTGCTGACGGCGGTGAAGAATCATCGAACCAATATCTGCGATCAGGACAAGGCCAATCTCGCCCGGGCCTTTGTCGATGCCATTGTCGACGTGCTGACGGCGAAATGCCTGACAGCGTTGAAGCAGACCGGCCTGAAGCGGCTGGTGATTGCCGGTGGTGTGGGCGCAAACCGCCAGTTGCGGGAATCCCTGAATGCCGCCGCTGCGAAGAAGCGGTTTCAGGTGTTTTACCCCGAACTGGAATTCTGCACCGACAATGGCGCGATGATTGCCTTCGCCGGCGCGATGCGGCTGGCCGTCAACCCAAACGCTGCCCAGCGCGACTATGCGTTCAACATCAAGCCACGCTGGCCGCTCGATGAATTGAAGGCAGCCTGAGGATTACTTCGCGCCGCTTTTCTTGCTGCCGATGCGGCTTTCCTTGCCGGCGACCAGGTTGGCGATATTCTTGCCGTGGCGGTAGACCAGCAAGGCGGCCATGACTAGCACCGCAAAAAATCCGCCGTCCAGGCCGAACAACAGGCCGTAATAAAAAGGCGCGAACACGCTGGCAATCAATGCCGCCAGTGATGAATACCGGAATGCATAAGCGACCACCAGCCATGTGACGAGCGTGGCAAGCCCGAGCCAGACGTTCAATCCGATCAACACGCCCAATGCGGTAGCAACGCCCTTCCCTCCCTTGAACCGGAAGAAGACCGGCCACAGGTGCCCGACAAAAACCGCTACCGCTACAAGGGCAATGCCGCTGTCGTTATCCACCAGACCGAATTGCGGC
>JAQSWC010000105.1 GCA_029266815.1 Paucimonas sp. | reverse complement strand
CGCGGGGCCGTTCTCGCTGACCGGTCAGCCGAATGCAATGGGTGGGCGGGAAGTGGGCGGCCTGGCGAACCTGCTTTCGGCACATCGTGATTTGAACAATCCGGAACATCGTGCGGAGGTGGCAAAGCTGTGGGGCGTCGATGACGTGCCTTCCAAGCCCGGCAAGAGCGCGGTGGAAATGTTTGAAGCCGTGCGCTCGGGTGAGATAAAGATTTTGTGGATTGCGTGTACCAACCCGGCGCAATCGATGCCCGATCAAAAACTGATTCGCGAGGCCCTGAAAAAAGCTGAACTGGTAATCGTTCAGGAAGCCTATGCCACTATTGCCACGGTCGGTTATGCAGACGTGTTGCTGCCTGCGACCACCTGGAGCGAGAAGGAAGGGACTGTCACCAATTCCGAGCGCCGCATTACCCGATTCAAGCCGGTACTGCCAAAGCTTGCTGAAGCCAGACATGACTGGGAAATCGTGATCGCCTTCGCCCGCAGATACGAGGCCCTGGTCGGTAAAGAAAGAACGATGTTTCCGTTTCCAGGCGTGGAAGACATTTGGAACGAGCACAGGGAATCGACGCGCGGGCGGGATCTTGACATCACCGGATTGTCGTACCGGATGCTGGAAGAGCACGGGCCTCAGCAGTGGCCGTTTCCGGAAGGTGCGGCGACAGGCAGGAAGCGTCTTTACGAAGACGGAATCTTTCCTACATCCAGTGGACGGGCGAAATTCGTCAATACGTCTTATACGCCGGTGGCGGAACAGGTGGATGCGCGTTATCCGTTCCGCCTTACCACCGGCCGCCTGCGCGACCAGTGGCATGGGATGAGCCGAACGGGAACGGTGGCCCAGTTATTCGCACATGCAGCCGAGCCCTGCGTAATGCTGTCGAAAGCGGACATGAACCGCCGCCTGATCGCCGAGGGCGACCTGGTGCACGTCACTTCCCGGCGCGGTTCCCAGATACTTCCCGCCGCAGCCAGTGAGGAGCTCCGGCCTGGCCAGGCGTTTATTGCCATGCACTGGGGCGAGGAGTATGTGTCGGGCCGCGGTCATGGCGGCGAAGGAAGTTACGGCGTGAATGCCCTAACCTTGTCTGCGCTCGATCCAAGCTCGAAGCAACCGGAGCTAAAGCATGCGGCGGTGAAAATCCTGAAAGCCGAGTTGCCCTGGCGCTTTCTTGCATTCGGGTGGATCGATGAGTCCAGGGCGCTGGAAACACAGTCGGCGCTGCGGGCTTACATGCGGCGCTTTGCGTTTGCCTCCTGCACCTTGTTCGGAAGAGGGAGGGTGGGCGTACTGTTTCGTGCGGGGGATGATTATGCTGCGGACAGCACCTGTCTTTCCGAGATCGAAAAACTGTTTGGCATTCATGGTGCCGATGTGCTGAGGTATGACGATGCGAAGCGAGGCAACTCTCGTCATATTCGACTGTGCGACGGCAAGCTGGACGCCGTGGCGCTGGCCGGCGATATATCGGCTGAAGGGTGGCTCAAGGAATTTCTTGCGACTGAACACCCGGTGGTACAACTGGGACGCCTGCTTCTGGTGCCGAGCACGAAACCGCCGCAGGGATTCAAGCCGCGCGGGCGCATCGTCTGCAATTGCTTCAACGTGTCCGAGAGCGAGATTGAAGAAGCGGTATCGAAGATCGATCCATCCATGCGCGGCAGCACGGCAGAATGTATGCAAATTGTGCAGGACAAACTTAAATGCGGAACGAACTGCGGCTCGTGCGTTCCCGAACTCAAGAGATTGGCACGTGCATTGATCTCTGCATAGTGCAGGCAAGCCCCTCTCTTTCGAGCTCCGCCCAGAGTCCGAACTCGCCGAATATTGAAGACGGAATTTCAAAGGGTTACGGCTGCACCTGAACCATCCTACTAGGGTGGTTCGTTCCACCGACTGCCTGTCACGCGGCTTGAAAACCGGGCGTCCTCAAATCTTGAGATGGATTTTGCGGCGGTCCAATCCCTTGACCACCAGCCACCACAGCGCGACGAAAACAATGGCATAAGACAGCGATGCAGCCTCCGCGCTGAAGCGCGGAATCATCCAGCCAAAGCCGTTCGCATACAGTGCCTGGTGCGCACCCGTCGCACCGAGGACGCTGGCGAGCAGCCAGGCCCCGGCATACGCAAAGATGGCGTTCATGCCAAAGCTCTTTCCGATAGGTGGCATGCGCTTCTTGTCCATCAGCGCATGAAATGTGCCGAGAGCGATCATTGCGAGGCCGCCCGTCCAGAGCACATACGAAGACGTCCACAACTGCTTGTTGATCGGGAATACAAGCGACCAGACAAAGCCGAACAGCACGGCATAGGTACCCATCGACCAGAGGCGCTGCACGTCGCCGCGCCGCAGCCAGTCTCCGGCGCGCAGGCCGAGCAGCGCAGTGCCGATGGCGGGCAGGGTGCTGAGTACACCTTCCGGCTCGAATCCCATACCGCTAACCGGATCGTACTGATAGCACCACGGGCCGAGCAGCCAGGTATCGAACCGCGCTGCCAGGTTGCCTTCGCGCGTCATGTCACCGCCCCAGGCCATCATCGCCCAGTAGCCGAGAAGCAGGCTCGATAGCGCGATCCATTGCGTTCTGGGCTTGGTGTAAATGGCAAACATGCCAACCGCGGCAAAGCAGATGCCTATGCGTTGCAGTACGCCGAAAGGACGAAAGTGCGGCATGTCGTGCAGCACATAATTGAATGCCTGAAGGGCCAGCCCGAGCAGCACGATGCGCGCAGCTCGCATCAGCACGCCGCGCCTGAGCAGTCTATTGTCGTGGCCGGCTTCCACGTGCGGCAACAAGGCCAACGCAGCTGATACTCCTACGATGAACAGAAAGAAGGGAAAAACGAGATCCGTCGGCGTGGCGCTGTGCCATTCCGCGTGCCGGAGAGGCCCGTAAATGTGCTGCCAGCTGCCAGGATTGTTGACCAGCAGCATGGCGGCCACGGTGATGCCGCGAAAAGCGTCGACCGAGACGAGACGCACGCGATCGTTCATTGAATCTCCTGCCCAATATGAAAAAGGAGCCGCACAGGCGGCTCCGGAATGTGTGAAGTGTAGCTTAAACCACGTCAACGAATCTCGGACGGGTAGGCTCTATTTAAAAGTCGCAGTTGCTCGGCAGCGGAGGCTCCGCGGCCGGCACCGTATCCACGTGCTTTGCGCCGCTCGTGCGCAATTTCCTGACTGCCGCATCGACCTGTTTGGGCGACAGGACCTTGTCCTTGGCATGGAATACCCAGTCCACGTCCTGGTGATACTCGCGGGGCGTGCTGTTGTTCGGGAGCGTTCCCTGATTCACGAACCACAGATTGAAATTGACTGACATGGGCACGACCGGATAGACGCGCTTGTCATGCACGACGAAAGGCTTGCCGTCCATGTAGTAGCGAATACGGCCATCCGAAACCTGGATGACGAGGGTATGCCAGCCGTTGAACGAGCGGAAGTCCTCGTGATGTGCACGGTGTGCGCTCCAGGGCTCGATCTGCACGGTTTGCCAGCTCGTGGCATACATACGGCCCCTCGCTTCGCCCCATCCGCCATTGGGAAGATATTCCCAGTCGAGTTCACTGTAATCGGGATCGAAGGCATGACGCAGCGGGCTGATGGTATAGAAGGTCTGGACGATGGCGTCGCCGTCGGGGCCGCTTACCGGCTCGTCCGTAAAGCGCACGCGCGCTGCGTAGGTGCCCTCCAGGTATTTGCGCGCATGGCAGATCTGCGCCTGGCGCGTTCCGCCCGCGGTGCCGTCGGTGCGGGCCATCATGCGAATCAGGCGGTTATTTTTTTTCTCGGGGTCGTCCAGGAAGGCCAGGCTTTCCGCTCCCCACTTCGCACCTTCTACACCGGGGTAGCCGACCTTGTCGCGAATGATCCAGCCGTTGGTCGAGAGTGCCGATGCATCGGCGTAGCTGAAGTCATCAAAAAGGACTGCAGGCGTCGCAGGCTGCTTTTTCTCGGCGGCATTCGCCAAAACAGAAGCCAGGCCGAACGTGACGGTGGCAATCGCCATAGCCTTGAATTTCAATCGCATGTTCTCCCCTCGTATTTTTGTGAGTGCCGATGGCGGCCCGGCCTATTCTAGCCGAGCGCCATACTTCCGGCTGCCGTACGGATCATTTCTGCGCAGCGAGGCTTGAAGGCTTGATCTTCGATTCCAGCTGCTTGCCCTTGCGTGCACGCTTCCCAATATGGGGTGCCAGGACCGACGCGGACAGAGGCAAGGCCTGCGGCTTGCCGCCGCGCCCCATGCCGTGTATCACGACACCACGCTGGCTGATCGCCTGTGCGCCTAACAGCTTTTCTCCCTTATCGAGCTCCATCAGGATTACGCCGCGCCCACCACCAGACAGGACCTTGATCTCGTCCATGCCGAACACCAGCAGCCGTCCTTTTTCGGACACGCAGGCGATCGCACTTGCATCCTTCTCTACGACGCTTGGTGCCACCGGCTCGTCGCCGTTCTCAATCGTCATGAAAGCCTTGCCACCCTTGGTGCGGCTGACCATATCGCCTGCCTGCGCAGTGAAGCCGTAACCTGCGGTGGAGGCCAGCAGTAAGGTCTTGTCCGCCGTGCCGGCGAAGTAGTGCACCAGGCGCGTGCCGGCAGCGAGGTCGATCAGCGTGGTGACCGGCACGCCGTCGCCACGGGCGCCGGGCAGGGCCGCCACGCTTACCGAATAGACACGTCCGTTCGAGCCGAACGCGAGCAGCGTATCAACGGTGCGGCATTCGAAGGCGGCGTACAAAGCATCGCCTGCCTTGAACGTGAACTGCGAAGCATCGTGTCCATGGCCCGTGCGTGCGCGCACCCAGCCCTTCTGCGAAATCACCACCGTCACCGGTTCGTCTATGACTCTCTGCTCGATGACTGCCTTTTCCGCTTCTTCAAGCAAAGTGCGGCGCGCGTCTCCATATTGCTTGGCGTCGGTTTCGATTTCCTTGATCACCAGCCTTTTCATCGATGCCGGATTGTCCAAGAGGTCGTGCAGCGTGGTTTTTTCGTTGCGCAGTTCCTTCAGTTCCTGCTGGATCTTGATCGCTTCAAGGCGCGCCAGTTGGCGCAAACGGATTTCGAGAATGTCTTCCGCCTGGCGATCCGACAGCTTGAAGGCGTTCATCAGCGCTGGCTTCGGCTCGTCCGACTCGCGGATGATCTTGATCACCTTGTCGATGTTCAGCAGCACCGCCTCGCGGCCTTCGAGGATATGGATGCGTTCGTCCACTTTCTTCAGCTTG
This sequence comes from Paucimonas sp., assembly GCA_029266815.1. Classification (GTDB taxonomy): domain Bacteria; phylum Pseudomonadota; class Gammaproteobacteria; order Burkholderiales; family Burkholderiaceae_D; genus JAQSWC01. The sequence goes on along the minus strand of JAQSWC010000105.1, from coordinate 2,956 downwards.
AACTGCGTGCGCCGCGTGACGGTAACGAAGCGGAAATCGATCCACTCGCGCAGGATCTCGGCGATGCCCTTCTGGCGCGGACGTCCGTCGCCGCCGATCATCACCAGGTTCAACGACGCGCCGGTCTCGAGCGAGGTATGCGCGAGCAGCATGTTCATGAACTCAGTCTGGTCCTGGTTCTTCGACTTCGGTTCGAATACCAGGCGCACCGGCGCGTCTCGGCCCGATTCGTCGCGCACCGTGTCGAGCGAAGCAAGGATGGCTTGCTTCAGCGCGATCTGCTCCGGCGACAGCGCCTTCTTGCCGAGCTTGACCTTGGGATTGGTGAGTTCTTCGATCTCCTCCAGCACTTTCTGTGCGGACGTGCCGGGTGGCAGTTCCGTCACCACCGCCTGCCACTGTCCGCGTGCCAGATCCTCTATCTTCCAGCGTGCGCGCACCTTCAGCGTGCCGCGGCCGTTTTCATACATTTCGCTGATGACGGATTGCGGTGTGATGATCTGTCCGCCGCCGGGAAAATCCGGCGCGGGCATCAATGTCATCAATTCCTGGTGCGTGATCTTCGGATTGCGGATCATTGCCACCGTCGCCTTCGCGACTTCCAGCAAGTTGTGCGAGGGAATTTCGGTGGCAAGGCCGACTGCAATACCGGAAGCGCCGTTTAGCAACACGAAAGGCAGGCGGGCCGGCAGCAGCTTCGGTTCCTGCGTGGAGCCGTCGTAGTTCGGCTGGAAGTCGACGGTGCCCATGTCGATTTCATCTAGCAGCAATTTCGAGATTGGCGTCAGGCGCGCCTCGGTGTAGCGCATTGCCGCAGCGCCGTCGCCGTCGCGCGAACCGAAATTGCCGTGGCCGTCGATCAGCGGATAGCGCAGAGAGAAGTCCTGTGCCATGCGCACCATGGCGTCATACACAGACTGATCGCCGTGGGGATGCAGCTTGCCCAGCACATCGCCCACCACTGCCGCCGACTTGCGCGGCTTGGCAGCCGAATTCAGCGACAGTTCATTCATGGCGTAGAGGATGCGCCGCTGAACCGGCTTCTGGCCATCGCAGACGTCGGGCAGCGCGCGCCCCTTGACGACGGAGATGGCGTAGTCGAGATAAGCGCGCTCGGCGAAGGTGGCGAGGGTGAGAGAGTCACCGTCGCTGGGCGGCGGCTGGTCGAATAGGTTAGCTTGTTCTGTCATGCTGACTCAGCGTTCCGAGAAGAAAATCAGTGGTGGGATACTCCTTCCCCTTGAAGGGGAGGGACATAAAAGTTGCCAATAACGTTATCAAATATCCGCCTCGGCCTCATTACCGTGCTCTTCCAGCCAGCTCCTGCGTGCCGCAGCTTCACCTTTGCCCATCATTGAAGCGCGCGATCGACCAGGCACCATCCTTCACGCCATCCTTTCGCAGCTTGTCTTCGATGGCTTCGAGTTCACCGTCATCTAACGCATAGAGCTTCTGCTGCGGCTTTTTGCCACGCGCCGGCGCATCGACCCGATAGAGAGGAGGGCGGGCAATGTAAATATTGCCGCGTTCGATCAGCTTGGGGAAATGTCTAAAGAAGAGCGTCAGCAGCAGCACCTGGATGTGCGAGCCGTCGACGTCCGCATCGGAGAGAATACAAATTTTTCCGTAGCGCAGACCGGAGAGATCGGGTTCGTCGTTCTTGCCGTGCGGATCAACCCCTATAGCCACTGCGATATCATGGATTTCATTGTTGGCGAACAGGCGGTCGCGGTCTGTTTCCCAAGCATTCAGCACCTTGCCGCGTAGCGGAAGGATGGCCTGGAATTCCTTGTCGCGTCCCATTTTCGCCGAGCCGCCCGCGGAGTCGCCTTCGACGAGAAAGATTTCATTGCGCGTGACATCGTCCGATTCGCAATCGGTGAGCTTGCCCGGCAGCACCGCCACGCCGGACGATTTCTTCTTTTCCACCTTTTGCGCCGAACGCAGCCGCGACTGCGCCTGCTTGATCACGAGATCGGCCAGCTTCCTGCCGTAATCGACGTGATGATTCAGCCACAGCTCCAACGCCGGCCTCACATAGGTGGAAACCAGTCGTACCGCGTCGCGTGAATTCAGGCGTTCCTTGATCTGCCCCTGGAACTGCGGATCGAGCACCTTGGCCGACAGCACGAAGGAAACACGTGCGAATACGTCTTCCGGCAGCAGCTTCACGCCCTTCGGCAAAAGCGAGTGCATCTCGACGAAGCTTTTCACGGCGCCGAACAGGCCTTCTCGCAGGCCGCTTTCATGTGTGCCGCCGGCGGAAGTTGGAATCAGGTTCACATAGGATTCCCTGACTACATTGCCTTCTTCCGTCCAGGCTACCACCCAGGCTGCACCTTCGCCTTCTGCAAATCCCTCGGCGTCACCATCGGCATATTGCTCGCCTTCGAACAACGGTATTAGCGGTTCCGCGTGCGAAGCCTGTGCCAGCGATTCCAACAGGTAGCCACGCAAGCCTTCGTTGTATTGCCAGGTCTGCGTGTCGCCATTCTTCGCGTTCGTCAGCGACACCTTCACGCCCGGCAGCAGCACTGCCTTTGAGCGCAGCAGGCGTTGAAGTTCCTGGTTCGGGATGACGGACGAATCGAAATATTTCGGATTCGGCCATACGGTGACGCGTGTGCCGGACTTCTTGTCTTCTTTGGTTGCCGGACGCGACTTCAGTTTCTGTACAACGTCGCCGTCGGCAAACGTAAGCTGATGCACGCCGCCTTCACGCCAGACCGTGATCTCCAATTTCGTGGAAAGCGCATTGGTGACGGAGACACCGACGCCGTGCAGGCCCCCGGAAAATGAATAGGCGCCGCCCGAGCCCTTGTCGAACTTGCCGCCTGCGTGAAGTCGAGTGAAGACAATCTCCACCGTCGGCACTTTCTCTTCAGGATGTAGGCCGACGGGGATACCGCGGCCGTCATCCTCGACGCTGACGCTGCCGTCCGTGTTCAATGTCACA